>JALOMO010000159.1 GCA_025455395.1 Bacteroidales bacterium | reverse complement strand
AAAAAGGCCGGCTTCCCCGGCCTTCATATCCAATGGAACCAGGGTGGGGGCTCAGTAATGTCGGAAGCAGCAGCCACGAAATTTAAAAACAGTGTCAAAACGATGGGGTTTAACAGTATTGCCATGTATAATATGGGTGGACGCGTTGAGGATTATGTTGTATATGGTACCAATTCTATCAAAATCAGGGAACAAATGGATGCTATCCTTGATGTTCCGGTGTTTCCCTGTGTGTCGATAGGATGGGACGATACGCCGCGTTTTCCGGCAAAAGGAATTCAGGATGTGGTGCACCATAACAATAACCCGCAAAGTTTTGCAGCATTGCTTTCCGTAGCAAAAAAGTATGCCGACAGCCACCCCGAACAACCTAAAATCATCACTATCAACGCGTGGAACGAATGGGTGGAAGGCAGTTACCTGTTACCCGACATGCTCAACGGATTCGGTTACCTGGAAGCTGTTAAGAAAGTGATCATTGAAGGTAGTCTCGACTAACCGGAAGGAACAACCGGTGCTATTAATAAAAGCCTATGAGAGGACATTATATCATACTGATTATTAGCGTATTGACACTTGTTTCCTGCAATAAAGAGGAGCATTCGGTTCTTATAGAAGCAGAGAGCTTCGATATTTTGGGCGGCTGGCTTGTCGATCCTCAGTTTGTAGAGCAGATGGGTTCTCCTTACCTGATAGCCCACGGACTTGGTAAAACAGTCGCTGATGCTGAAACAAAGGCTGTTGTTCCAGCTTCCGGGAAATACCATGTGTGGGCAAGAACATTAAACTGGGCTCCCGGTGATTGGGATGCTCCGGGAAGGTTTAAGATCGCAATTGACGGCACTACATTAAAAACCGTGCCGGGTACTGAAGAAGGCTGGGTCTGGCACTATGCAGGGAGTATAACTATCAAATATACAACATTTTCTTTGAAATTGCAAGATATTTCCGGCTTCGACGGCCGTTGTGATGCCATTTTCCTGAGTACACAGAAGACTCCTCCTCCCGATGCAACAGCTGAACTGAAAGCCTGGCGTATGGCTAAATCCGGGGTGAATGACATTCCCTCAGAGACCAGATCATTCGACCTGGTTATTGTCGGCGGAGGCATAGCCGGGTGTGCAGCGTCTATTGCTGCAGCTGAACAGGGAATGAAGGTTGCACTTATCCACGACCGCCCTGTTCTCGGAGGCAACGCCAGCAGCGAGATAAGGGTTCATACTGAGGGGATAACCTGGAAATCAGATAGGATAATAAGCATGCTGAACACTGTCTGGTGGCCGAACGGATCTCCCGATGCTGTTAAGGATGACCAGAAACGACATGCTAATATGGCAAAGTATGATAATATAACCATATTCCTCAACTGGAGAGCTTATTCTGCATCTGCTGCCGACAGCATCATCAAATATGTAGATGCAAGGCACACATCTTCAGGCGAAACAATCAGGTTCACAGCTCCGCTTTTCATAGACTGCACCGGCGATGGATGGATAGGTTACTGGGCCGGAGCAGAATATCTGTACGGCAGGGAAGATTCAGAAACCTTTAGTGAGTATTGGGAAGAATATAAAGAACTATGGAGTCCTCCTGTAGCCGATAACAGAGTGATGGGCGCATCTGTCCTCTGGCGAACAAGAAATGCCGGCAAACCTTCAATATTTCCCGAAGTTCCATGGGCACTGGATGTTGCCGGTGACTGCTCTGCCACTTCAGGCACATGGAAATGGGAGTATTCCGATAATAACCTGAACCAGATTGACGATGCAGAGAAAATCAGAGATCATATGCTGAAAGCTATTTATGGAGCGTTCAGCAATGCAAAGAGTAAACCCGGTAATGACAGCCTCGAACTTGAGTGGGTTTCATATCTTGTCGGGAAAAGGGAATCGAGGCGCCTTGTTGGCGACTATATCTATACTTTTAATGACGAGAGAGAGATGCGGGAATTTCCCGATGCCGTGGCAATGGAAAAAAGGAATATCGATGTTCACTACCAGCAGAACCTTAAAGAGAGC
Organism: Bacteroidales bacterium; assembly: GCA_025455395.1. GTDB lineage: Bacteria > Bacteroidota > Bacteroidia > Bacteroidales > VadinHA17 > SR-FBR-E99. The sequence continues at coordinate 3,071 of JALOMO010000159.1, read as the reverse complement.
TCAAAGCCCGATTTTTTATCGGAAGCCTTATATTATAAAGTAGATCATTATTATATCCCTTACCGGTCGCTTTACTCAAAAAATATAAGCAACCTCTTTATGGCGGGTCGCTGCTTCAGCTCTTCACATGTTGGTCTCGGGGGACCCAGGGTAATGAACACTACAGGGCAGATGGGAGTGGCAGTAGGCTATGCGGCGTCGCTATGCAAAAAATACAATACCACACCACGCGGGGTGTACGAAAATCACATCTCCGAACTAAAGAAAATGATATATGGGGAATAAATGTAGAGACGCCCAATTTGGGCGTCTCTACATCAAAAATTATTAATATTATTAATCATTTCTCTACATTCCCGGAGGCATCCCGCCTGGTCCCATTCCTCCGGGTTGTTGCGTTACCGGTTTCCTGGGAAGCTTCTCATTTCTCATTGCAGCATTGTATGCAAACGAGGCAGTGATAATCGCATTTATCTTAAGATCTTCCATTACCAGTCTCTCCCAGGTATCCATCGGAGTATGGTAAGACCTCCAGTACTCAAGATCATCCTGAATGAACTGGAATGCGGGAAGTCCGTAGCGGTCGAATGACTGATGATCGGTTCCGCTTGTGTTTCTTATTGTTATCGTCGAAGCGCCGAGGTCGTTGAAAGGATTGAGCCATTCTTCAAATATAGTTCTTACGGATTCATTCTGCTGGAGATAGATGCCCCTGTACCTTCCCGATCCGTTGTCCATGTTAAAATATGCAGCGAATTTGTCGAAATCGGGTTTGTTCTGGTTATTGCTCTGATCGACAAGATATTTGCTTACATAACCGCGTGAGCCGTAGAGTCCCTGTTCTTCGCCGCCCCAGAGGGCTATCCTGATGGTTCTCTTAGGAGCAACGTTAAGGGCTTTGAGTATGCGGAGAGCCTCCATCATCACTATGCATCCTGAAGCATTGTCGGCAGCGCCTGTTCCCCCATGCCATGAATCTATATGTGCACCAAGCAGGACAACCTCATTTTTCAGGAGCTTATCTGTTCCGGGGATCTCTCCGATAACATTATATACCTTCGGACTGGCGAAAAAATTATTCTTAATTTCGACTTCCATCTCAACAGGAACATTGTTTTTTAAAAGTCTTTCGATCCTGCCGAAGGCTTCCAAAGGAATATTAAGTTCAGCAACAGGTTCCGGATTACCGGCAGTATAACCGGCACCATTAGACCCGGGAATATTGTATGTTCCTGAATTATTGAGTATCACGGCGGCACCTTCACTCCTGATCAGTTCTGTGATTTTTGTTCTGAGCTGTCTCTGAGCCATCATGGCCGCCATATCGTAAGGCTGGCCTCCTCCGGGCCTTCTTCCCGCAGGAATAGATTCCTTTGTAAGTGCCTTTAATTCCTCATCGGTAAGTCTTGTTGCCAATGGCTCAAAGTTTATCTGATATGGCGTAGCGCTTGTTGAAGGCATCATCACTATCTTTCCGCTGAGTTTACCTTTATATTTTTCAATGTCAGTTTCTGATTTTACATCAACCAGAACAACTTCACTTTTAACAAGTCCTTTTGTACTGCCTGTCCAGGCTACGGGATTGCATGCAAAATTGGCATAATAGGGGGCAGTCATCGCAGCATAGGTTTTGAGGTTATCCCACCCGCCCCGGGTGAAATCACCGGCTTCCTCGATTCTGACATTCTGAAATCCAAGTTCTTCCATCTTCTTCTTAGCCCACTCGTTACCACGGTTATTTCCGGTCGATCCGGTAAGGCGGGGACCTGTCATGTCGGTAAGGCCGAATGCGAGCTCTTCCATCTTTGAATTCCGCGATCCTTCCTGTTTGATCTTATAAACCATTACAAGATCTACATTTTCGCTCTGCGAATGGAGCAGTAACGGCATTGTAAGCATCAGCAGAAGAGTGATGCCTGTTTTTCTAATTTTCATATTAAGACTGATTGAATTAATTTGGGAGCTAAATGTAATTAAAAATGGCATAAAGGTGTCCAACGCCACTAAAATGATTAACAATAATTAACTTTGTTCCCGGAATCTTACAGTTAGGAAATGATAAAGAATCTTTTATTGATCGGAGCAGGAGGATTCATTGGCAGTATTGCCAGGTACCTGGTTTCTAAGTTGAATATTTCTGTCAGCCTGTTTGCAATCCCTGTCGGAACTCTTCTGGTAAATATTCTCGGCAGTTTTGTAATAGGCTTCCTGATTGGCATTGCCGATAAAAGTACTATCCTCAATACAGGATGGAGGATGTTTCTGATGGTTGGATTATGCGGGGGGTTCACCACATTCTCGACATTCACCGGTGAAAATCTGGTGCTTCTTCATAATGGTCAGTATGCATCGCTTTTCGCCTATACAGGGCTGAGCATCGTACTTGGTTTTGCAGCTGTATTTTTTGGTTACGCTTCAACAAATATTCTCTGATCATGGAAAATTCTGAATACAGCATACTTAAAGTGTATGCCAGCACCACCGACCGTATTGGTTCAAAACTGCTTTACGAATTCATAGTCGAGCTTGCACTCGACAGGAAGATATCAGGGGTTACTGTTTACAGGGGGATAATGGGTTTTGGCCTCAGCAGTCATATCAATTCTGCAAAGTTCTGGGAGCTTACAGAAAAACTACCTGTTATGATCGAAATAATCGACAAAACTACTGTCCTTGACGAGTTCTATTCCGTAATAGAACCGGAACTGCTGAAGATGAAGAAGGGATGTCTGGCTGTGATCGAGCCGGTAACTGTGAAACTTCATAAACCAGGTAACAAGAAATAATCGCACCTCATACCTCACACCTAACCACAAAAAAGCAACCCGCAACCTGCAACCTGCAACCTGCAACCCGCAACCTGCAACCCGCAACCCGCTTATGATTTACCCATCAAACTTTGAATCCAAGACAGGCTTCGACCGCATAAGAGAACTCCTCAAAGAGAGGTGTTTGAGCCCAATGGGTATAGAAATGGTGGAAGCTATCCGCTTCAGTGAAAAAATCGAAATAATCTCAGAACAGCTCTCAGCTACTTCAGAATTCCAGCATCTGCTTGAGTTTGAAGAAAA
>JALOMO010000158.1 GCA_025455395.1 Bacteroidales bacterium | reverse complement strand
CTGGGCTTCAGGGTGGTCATTTCAAGAGAATCGGATAAAGCATTGGTTTCTAAGTCAATAGAAACTATCACGGCCGAGACATGTCTTCCTGTTGAACTGATTCATGGTCATGTGATTGACCTGATGGAAAAGGAAGTTGACTACATCTTTCTTCCCTTCATTGTGAACGGCAAGGAGCGCGTGGGAAACAAGACATTCAACTGTAACTGTCCATGGATCCAGACATACTCCTTCATGGTCAAAGCGGCGCTGAAAGGAAAGATTGACGAGAAAAAGATTCTTAATCCGACACTTCACTTCAGGTTCTTTGAGCGTGCACTGGTAAAGGAGCTGCAGGCATACTTCAGTGAGAAGTTCGGCCTTGAGAAGGATGCTATCAGGAAGGCAATATATAAGGCTGACGCTGTCCAGGTTGCATTTGAGAAAGGCCTTATTGAATATGGCAGGGAGGTTCTTGCCAATATCCCCGCCAACTGCAGGCCGGTTGTAATGCTGGGAAGACCTTACAACAGTGCTGACCCGCATCTTAACCTCGACCTGGAATTACAGGAATATGTACTGGCCTAACGGGCAAAAGATTGTTGCAGCTGCACAATATGTTGCGAAGACTGACGGCTTGTATGCAGTCTATCTGAGCAACTTCAGGTGCGGGCCTGATTCATTCATCTGGCATTACGTCACTGAAGAGCTGAAGGGTAAGCCATTCCTGCACCTTGAAGTTGATGAGCACTCGGCCGATGCAGGCATGGTGACACGAATTGAGGCGTTTCTCGACAGCCTTAAAGGGGCTGAAATGAATGAAAAGAAAGAGGTTACAGTATTCAAACCGAGGCCAAGCCCGGCCTCCCCGCCAAAGAACAGGACACTCTACTTCCCCTATATGCATGACGGAGCATACCTTATTGCCGCAGCAGCAAGGAGCATAGGCGTTGCCTCGGAAGTACTCCCGAAACAAACGGGTGAAGAAATAGCACTGGGAAGAAAATACACCTCTTCAAAGGAATGCTTCCCGATGATATGCACAACGGGCAGCTTTCTGAAGAAGCTGATGGAACCGGGTGCTGATCCTTCAAGAATGAGCTTCTTCATGCCTGACCATAACGGCCCTTGCCGCTTCGGCCAGTACAACCAGCTTCACAGGGTGCTCTTTGACAGGCTTGGGTTCAAAGATGCCGAGCTGATAACCCCTTCAAATGACACTTCCTACCAGGACATAGCAGGCGATCACGGACAGAAATTCAGGATAAATGCGTGGAAAGGTTTCGTCTCATTTGATTACCTGAGGAAAATATACAGGGAGACAAGGCCTTATGAACTTAATAAGGGTGATTCAGATGTGCTGTACGAAGCATCTCTCAGAAAACTGGAACACTGTATTGAGTCAGGTTCAAAGGGCCTGAGGAAGATTCTTGCCGGCATTGCTCATGACTTCATGGCAATACCTGTTGACAAAAGCAGGCGGAAGCCTGTGGTTGCTGTCCTGGGAGAGATCTTCATGCGTGACAATGCCGGCTGTAACGGAAATATCGCCAACAGGCTGGAGGATCTCGGAGTGGAAGTGCTGATAGGTCCGTTCTCAGAATGGATTTCATATTCCACTTATCGTTTCACCCGTGACAGCAGGTGGAGAAACGACAGGAAGGGGGTTTTGAAATCAAAGATACAGGGTGTTGGCCAGGAAGTTATCGTCAATTACCTTATCGGCGGGATTAAAAAATTCGTCGATCATGAGAAGGATGTTTCACTCCACGATATGCTCAGGCTGAGCAACAAATATGTAAACGAGTTTTATGATGGTGACCCTCCTATTGCAATTGGATCATCAGTTGCCCTGGCCAGCAGGGGAGTATCAGGAATGGCCGCCATCCTGCCCTTCACATGCATGCCCGGAACGCTTGTAGCCTCGGTGAGTGACTCTTTCCGCAAAGACCATAACAATATCCCGTTCCTTAACATACCTTATGACGGACAGGATACTGTATCGCTTGACACAAAACTGCAGGCGTTTGTATTCCAGGTCAAGGAATATGCTGCCGCAACAGCCCTTACTCAATTAGTGTCATCTCATCAATAAGGTAACCTGCACCGGCGAATCTGTCAATAATAAAGAGTGCATACCGTATGTCAAGGCTGATATTACGGCTTTGCTTTGGATTATACATTATATCAGATGCCACTCCTTCCCATGCCCGGTCAAAATTTATCCCGATAAGGTGACCATCAGCGTTCAGCACCGGGCTGCCGGAATTGCCTCCGGTGGTATGATTATTGGCGATAAAACAGACCGGGACATTCCCGTCATCATCGTACCGTCCATAATCTTTCTTCTCGTAAAGTTCCTTCAGCCTGGCAGGCACATTATAGTCATAAATATCCGGATTATCTTTTTCCATGACACCTGAAAGTGTTGTGAAGTGCTTGTGATAGACCGCATCCCGCGAGTCGTAACCCATGACCTTACCATAAGAGAGTCTCAGTGTGGAGTTTGCGTCCGGATAGAATATCTTATCCTTTCCATACTCCATCTGTGCCGCCATGTAAATTCTGTTAAGACCTGCCAGCCGGGCTTCAAAGGCCGATAACCCCGGCCTTACCTTGCTGTCAAGCAGATCGGAAGCTGAAGAAGCCAGGGTATAGAACGGATCCTTCCTTACCTTCTTAGGGTCAAAATCACTGATCAGGGCCTCTACCTTCTTTTCATCGCAGAAGAGAGATTTAGGAAAGAGTCTGGTGGCAGCCTCTTCAAAATTACCCCTGCACGAAGCATAAAGATCCTTATAAGCCTGTGACTGCCAGTCAGGGTCGATGTTCCTGCCGTACAAGTCCATGACGGCAACAAAAAGCCGTCTGTCAACATTGACATCATAGTTCCTGAAAAAGGCGGCTGAAATATTCTTCAGCCTCGCAAGTTCCTGCTGAAGCTCAATGCTGTTCTTTTCTGCCATCTCCACAGCCCTTCTGAAACTGTTGGCAAGGCCGACAGCTTCAGCGCCGTTACTGAAGAATACCTCTGATGTATAGCCGTTGACAAGATACAATGTCTCGTACTTCTCATAGATCTCATCATATTGTTCAAAAATCTTACCGTATCTGGCAGTTCGGGATGGATCGGATGAGACCCAGGCTGCGAACTCGCTCTCAAAGGCTTCCTTACGTGCAATGCCGTTAAGATTATCAAGGCTCTGTATCTCCCCTATCCACTTCTTCCATCCATTGGCCATGCCAAATGACTTGCCGGAGTATTTGATGCGTACAAGCGGATCTTTTGCCATCTCCTGTTCCATTATAGAGATCTTAAGTCCACGTATTTCAACCTGTTTCGGATATACCATATCTTTCAGCATACTGATATGATGTGACGGAGCATATTCCTGTGTTCTCCCCGGATAACCGAATACCATTGTAAAGTCTCCCTCTTTTACCCCCTTCAGTGAAATTGGAAAGTGATATGCCGGCCTGTATGGAACATTCTCGGCGGAGAAGGCAGCAGGGTTGTTTTCCTTATCAGCATAAACCCTGAAGAGGGAGAAGTCACCTGTATGCCGCGGCCATACCCAGTTGTCAGTGTCACCCCCGAATTTGCCAATGGCTGATGGAGGAGCACCAACCAGTCTTACGTCTCTGAATACCTCGTTGACAATCAGAAAATACTGGTTTCCGAGGAAGAATGGACGGACCATAGAATTGAAATGAGTTCCGGCGACAGCTTCGGCATTAATCGAACTTATGTTGGAGTTGATAACAGCGTCGCGCTCTTCTGAGCTCATAGCCTCAGTCACTCCTTTAAGCACCCGGTCGGTGACATCCTCCATGTACTTCATGATGGTCACCGTAAGTCCGGGATTCTGTAATTCCTTATCAGGCGATGCAGCCCAGAAACCATCTTTAAGATAATCGTGCTCAAGAGTAGAGTGATTTTGTATCATACCGTAACCGCAGTGATGGTTGGTGATAATAAGACCCTTATTTGATATAAACTCACCGGTGCATCCACCACCGAACATCACAACGGCATCCTTCATCGATGCCTTGTTGATGCTGTAAATATCTTCGGAAGTGAGTTTGAACCCATTTTCCTGCATAATTTTAATATTGTACTTTTCGATCAGCATAGGGATCCACATGCCCTCGTCAGCCCTCGAGGGAGAAGAAACGAGAAACAAAATCACGGTAAAAAGAATTGAGAGCTTTTTCATATTCATAGTAATTAAGCTATTTACTTATAAAGTGCAGCAGTTCTGTAAAGAGTTCATTGACAGGCATACCGACAACGTTGTAGTATGAACCTTCGATGCGTGTTATCCCTCTAAGTCCTATCCATTCCTGTATGCCGTAGGCGCCTGCCTTGTCATATGGCTGGTAATTCTCAACATAATAGCTGATTTCATCATCGCTTAGGTCTTTAAAGGTAACCTTGGTGGAGACCGAAAAAGTATGTTTTCTTGTCTGGTTTCTAAGGCATATGGCCGTGATGACATTATGATCACAACCTGACAGAAGGTGCAGGAAATATGCAGCTTCTGCTGCATCTGCAGGTTTTCCAAGTAAGGAATCACGACACCAGACAACCGTGTCGGCCGTAATTAATATTTCATTTGGCGCAAGTACCCTGTTCCATGCATCAGCCTTTCCTTCAGCCAGATACTGAGCAATTTCCTTTCCACTGAGGTGTGAAGGCCACACCTCATCATACTCAACTGCTGCAGTTTCAAAAATTAGACCAGCCTCTCTTAAAAGCTGTCTGCGACGAGGCGAGGCAGATGCCAGTATAATCTTATAAGCCTTCAGAGAATCCGCGGTCATCCTACAATATCTTTCCTGAGGTTATCAGAGCACCTGCCACGAGTGAATAAAATATCCCGAAAAGCATAATGATCTTCATCATACGGCTGGCGACATGAAGAGAATGCTTCTCTCTTCCGGCCAGAACATAATAAATTACGAAAACAAATGGCAGAGCAATCAGCAGGGTGATAAGGAGCAGTGTTATTTTGTCGTTAAGATACCTGAACCAGATAATGTAAAGAGCCAGCAGAGTTAAGAGTGAAAGCACCACTACCACTATCCTGGAAGTGACCATCCCTGCTGACAAAGGCAGAGTTTTTCTCTCAAGGGCCAGGTCACCTTCATAGTCTTCCATATCCTTTATTATCTCCCTGATAAGCGTTGTCAGGAAGGCAAACAGGGCAAATCCTCCTACCCAGTAAAACAGTATTCCCACACCGGGAAATGAGACAACAGCCGAAGAGTACCTGGCATATATTGCCGGTGCATCATAAAGCACAACCATCAACGGCACCATGGCTGTCAGGAATGCAACTATCAGGTTACCGATAAGAAACTGTCGTTTGTATGAAGCTGAATAGAAGTACAGGAGGCCTGAAACAAGCAGGAAGAAAATACCCAGCCAGAGGTAACCTATACGTGCAGAAACGTAGAATCCTCCTGCCACACCAATGAAATTGAGAATATTATGGTACAGCATTGCCTTACGCCTGGTAATAGTATTTCCCACAATGATCCTGCCCCTGTTGATTAAATCAGTGCGTATATCAAAGTAATCATTGATGACATAACCTGCGGCAGTGATGAGCACCGTTGAAACGACCAGCACCACGAAGTCAATCCAGCCAAGTTGAAAAGTCATTCGAGTGACAACAAGAGGATCATCGTGAAG
>JALOMO010000074.1 GCA_025455395.1 Bacteroidales bacterium | reverse complement strand
GGTTTATAAACGCCATGTACATTGCCGAATGATGCGGCAATGGTAAAGTCAGGCGATACCTTCAGCAGCTCCTCATAGGCATATGCTACATCCTCAGGCTGAGTATAAAGCCTGGAGCTGTCAACCCCTGTGTTGTCAACACCATCTTCCTCGCCTCCGGTCACTCCCAGCTCAATCTCGAGGGTCATGCCAATCTTTGCCATGCGCTTCAGATATTTCTTGCATGTCTCAATATTCTCTTTCAGCGGCTCCTCTGACAGGTCAAGCATATGAGAGCTGAAGAGTGGCTTTCCGTTGGTCTCATAGAACTCTTCCCCGGCATCAAGCAGGGCGTCAATCCATGGCAGCAGTTTGCGGGCGGCATGATCGGTATGTAGTATCACAGGAACACCATAATACTCAGCAACGTTGTGAACGTGAAGGGCGCCAGAGATGCCACCGGCGATAGCTCCGGTGTGACCATCCTTCGTCAGTCCCTGGCCTGCAAAGAAGTGAGCCCCGCCGTTTGAAAACTGTATTATCACAGGAGAATTGACCTCGCGCGCTGTCTCCAGTACAGCATTAACAGAGTCTGTCCCGATTACATTTACTGCAGGAATGGCAAAATCATTCCTGTTGGCATATTCAAACAGCTTGCGTACATCATCACCGGATATAACACCGGGCTCAAGATTTAATCCTTTATTACTCATTAGTTTATGTGTTTAATTAAAACATTTGAATCAGCAGGGGCAAAGATAACTAAAAAAGCACGACTCTTTTCCACCGCATATGCAGCACGATAATTACTTAACACTCTTTTTTGTACTGATCAAATTCCTATCTTCGTAGCTTCATTCAATGTCAATATTTCAGTGAACATGAAAATAAAATCCTTTCTATTGGTGCTTATCACCGTAATGAGTCCGGCGCTTCTTTATTCACAGCAGAAGGAGTGGTCTCTTGAGGAGTGCATTGCCCATGCTCTTGAGAACAACATTCAGATCAAGCAGCAGGAGATCGCTACTCAGTTTCAGGAGTCGACCCTTGAGCAGTCAAAGCTTGATCTGCTTCCATCGCTTAACGGAAGTGCCTCACACCGCTATGCTTTTGGCCGTGCTCTTGACCAGACGACCAACCGTTACACGGAAAACGAGACAGTTCAGTCAAACAGCTTTTCGGCAGGGAGTAATTTATCGTTATTCAATGGCCTTGTCAACCTCAATACGATAAGAAAAAACCAGTATGAGCTTCTTGCCAGCGAGCAGGAACTTGAAGGCTTCAGGGATGACGTCTCTCTTAATGTAGCCCTTGCATACCTGCAGATACTGCTCAACAATGAGCTTGTAAACACTACTCTCTCGCAGGTAGAGACGACACAGCAGCAGATAGACCGGACACAAAAGCTCGTCGATGCCGGGAGCCTTGCCCGTGGCAACCTTCTTGATATAGAGGCCCAGGCTGCGCGCGAGGAGGTACAGCTTATAACACTACAGAACCAGCTTGCCATTTCATACCTGACACTTGCTCAGCTGCTTGAGCTGCCATCAGCCGAAGGATTTGCCATTCAGGTTCCCTCCATCACACTTGATATGGCGACATACGAAGGCGATCCTGATTCCATATTCAAGGTGGCAGAGAAGATCAGGCCGGAGGTTCTCAGTGCCGAGTATAAACTGAAAGGCGCTGAGTATGACCTCGCAATAGCCAAAGGTGGCAGAAGCCCGCAGCTCCTTTTAGGAGCATCACTGGGGACCGCTTACTCAGACAACAGGATAGATATAAACACCCTGGAGCCTTATGACTTCTGGACGCAGATGGATATCAACAGGAACGCCTCACTCGGCTTCTCACTTAATATTCCTATCCTGAACGGGTGGATGGTAAATACCCGTATAAAAAACTCAAAGCTTGGCATTGAGAACTCAAAGTACACTCTCGAAAATACCAGGAAACAGCTTTACAAGAATATCCAGCAGGCATATACCGATGCAAAGGGAGCAATGAAGAAATTCTATTCAAGCCAGAAGGCTGTTGCCTCAATGGAAGAGGCATTCCGTTATGCTGAACAGAAGCTGAATGTGGGCATGCTCACAGCCGTTGACTATAACCTTTCAAAGACGCAGCTGCTTAATGCCCAGAGTGAGATGGCCCAGGCCAAATACGAGTATGTATTTAAAACGAAGGTACTCGATTTTTACAGGGGAATCCCTTTAACTTTAGAACACATAACCATCTTAGCTAATCAATCTGAAAATCAATAAGTCATGAAAGACAATAAAATCCTTAAGATCCTGGTTCCCGTTGTACTGCTTCTGTTAGTCTTAGCTGCTGTAGGAAAGAAGCAGGGTTGGTTTGGCAAAGAGATAACCGTGAAGGTAGCCATTGAAAAAACAAAACTCAACCCAATTGTTGAAGCTGTGACGGCAAACGGCAAGATAGAGCCCGAGAAAGAGGTTAAGATAAGTCCTGACGTGTCGGGTGAGATAGTTGAACTGACTGTCAGGGAGGGAGACTTCGTACAGAAGGGTGTACTCCTCTTCAAGATAAAACCTGAGATTTACATCTCAGCGCGTGACCGTTCAATCGCTGCACTGAGCTCTTCACAGGCAAGACTCTCCCAGGCTGACGCACAGCTGATACAGGCTGAGCTTGCATTCAACAGGAACAAGGCACTATGGGAGCAGAAGACCATTTCGGAGTCTGAATATGAACAGGCAGAGGCACAATATAAGATTGCCAGGGCTGAAAGAGAGTCGGCTTTATACTCTGTTAAAAGCGCTGAAGCCACACTGAAGGAAGCCAATGAGAACCTCATTAAGACAACGGTCTATTCACCGATGACAGGGACCATCTCAAGCCTGTCGGTAGAGCTTGGTGAAAGAGTAGTCGGTGCAAACATGATGACCGGTACTGAAGTGCTGCGTGTTGCCGATCTGAACCGTATGGAGGTTGTTGTAGAGGTAAATGAAAATGACATCATCAGGGTAAAGCTGGGTGACACTGCAAAGGTTGAGGTTGATGCTTATCTTGACCGTGACTTCACAGGCATTGTGACGGAGATAGCAAACTCAGCCAAGAGTGTAGGGCTGACCTCTGACCAGGTGACCAATTTCCAGGTAAAAATTTATATTCTCCGCGAGTCATATGAAGATCTCATTTCTGAAAAGAATCCCAGCCCCTTCCGGCCCGGTATGTCTGCCTCAGTTGACATCTTCACAAACAAAAAGGCCGATGTGCTGACAGTACCCATTCAGGCTGTGACAACACGTACAGATACGACAAAGATGAAGATGACCGGAATAGAGGACATCCGCACGCTCGTCTTTGTCTCTGACGGAGAACGGTCCCTGGCCCGCGATGTAAAGACCGGCATCCAGGATAACGTCAACATCGAGATCATATCAGGCCTGACGGAAGGCGAAGAGGTAATTGTTCAGCCTTTCAGCGCGATAAGCAAGAAACTTTCCGACTCCACGCTGATAGAGGTGGTTGACAAAGAGTCTCTCTTCAGCACCGAAAAGAAGAAGAAAAAGGAAGAGTAGGAACCGGCAACAGAAATGATACTTTGCATTGAGACAGCCACTTCGGTATGCTCTGCGGCATTATGCGATAACGACAGCATCGTTGATGTCCGTTTTGCGGAGCATGGATTGTCACATGCATCTCAGCTTACAGTGATCATTGGCGAGCTGCTTAATGCTGCTGCCATAACGCCCCTAACTCTTGAGGCTGTGGCAGTGAGCAAAGGCCCGGGCTCATATACAGGTCTTAGAATAGGTGTCTCAGTGGCCAAAGGAATCGCTTACGGTGCCGGCATACCGCTTATCGGGGTCAACACACTTACGGCAATGTGCCATGGTTTCCTGGCCTCGAATCATCTGACCGAAGGAGATAACATACTCCTTTGCCCAATGATTGATGCAAGACGGATGGAGGTTTATAATGCGCTTTTCAATTCAGAGGGCATTATGGTCAGGGAGACAGCAGCTGACATTATCACTGAAAAGTCATTCGGTTCAGAACTGGCAGCAGGGAAGGTGATATTCTTCGGTAATGGCGCTGAAAAATGCCGCGAGGTAATAACCAGCAACAATGCTCTCTTTGAAGGAGACTTCTCCCTGTCGGCATCATATTTGCACATCCCGTCTGTAAGAGCACTGAAGGAAAAGCGCTTCGAAGATGTTGCTTATTTCGAACCATATTATCTCAAGGAATTCATTGCAACTGTCCCCGGGAAGCTGATTCCCTGAAGATTATTCGCAGTATGAAAAAAGCATTTATCACCGGCCTGATAATTCTCCTGACAGCAGTGCAGCAATTGGCTGCACAGGAACAGCCTTACCTGCCAGGCGAAAAGGTGTCATACGTGATAAGATACGGCCCGGTGAACGGCGGCCTGGCATACCTTGAACTGAAAGAGGGTTATTATAACGGTGAACAGATCTGGCATGCAGTTGTCTCAGGAAAGACAACCGGGCTGGCAGATGCAGTATACAAGGTAAGAGACACCTATGAGAGCTATATTGACCCTGACACAGACCTGCCCGTTTTCTCAATCAGAAATATCTCAGAGGGAAAATACAGGAAATATAACGAGGTAAGCTTTGACCACACCACAAGAAGTGACTCGGTACTGCTGTTCAGTGACCTGTCGGGAAACCATACGGGGCCGAAAGGAATACTTGACATAGTCTCAAGTTTTTACTGGTTCAGAAAATACCATCTCGCCGCCGCAGACTCGCTCGTGCCAGGGGAGATATTCAGCATGACTACATGGTTCGCTGACGAACTATATCCTATCATTCTGAAATACAGGGGCAAGGAGACTATTAAGGTCAAGGGCAGCAAGATTGCCTGCTACAGGTTTCATCCTGTGACGGAGGTAGGGCGTGTATTCAAGACAGAAGAAGATATGGCAGTGTGGTTCACTGCCGATGAAAATTTTTTACCGGTTAAAATCCGTTTTGATATCTTTGTGGGGTCATTTATTGTGGAAATGATAAGTTTTGAGGGACTTAAAGAACCAATTACAATTAATTAACCAAGGATCAGGATTTTTTATGGCTACAACAGCAGATTTCAGAAACGGGATGGTGATAGAATACAACAATGATCTTTATACCATCGTTCAGTTTCAACATGTTAAACCCGGCAAAGGCCCGGCATTCGTGCGTACTAAGCTTAAGAACGTTACAACAGGCAAAGTGCTTGAGAACACATTCAACTCGGGAGTAAAGGTGAATGTGGCGCGTGTTGAACGCCGGCCGCACCAGTTCCTGTATAAAGATGACATGGGATATCATCTCATGCATCAGGAGACATTTGACCAGATCAGTGTTCCCGAATCAATGATAGAGAACAGTGACCTTCTCAGGGAGGGAGTCACTGTAGAGGTGGTTGTCCATGCTGACACGGAAAATATTCTTCTTGTCGACCTTCCGATGAACGTGGTGATGGAAATAATATATTCTGAACCCGGCCTCAGAGGCGACACTGCTACCAACACGCTCAAGCCGGCAACGGTAGAGTCGGGTGCAACAATAATGGTACCTCTGTTTGTCAATACCGGTGACAAGATACGTATTGACACACGTGACAGGTCTTACATTGAAAGAGTCAAGGGCTGAGACTGATAACATGAACGAGAGCAGGCTTCCGAAAGACAGACTTAAAATGTCGAAGTTCAAGCTCGACGCCCTGCTCGATATTACTCTTTCTATAAATGCCAATCTTCCTACAGGAGAGCTGCTGAATAAGTACGAATCGATCCTGCGCGAGGATCTTGGCATTGGCAAGATCCTTCTTTTCAAGCACAGTGAGAAATGGGAGGTGCTGCTGAACTCGGGCTTCCCCGATTCGCTGCGTAAGACTCTGAGCGTTGAGCGTGACCTGCTCTTATTCGATGAGATCACCACCCCGGTCCCTGAACAGCCCTTCAAAGGGGTGGATGTCATAATACCCGTGTTCAACAATAACATTCCGGTTGCCTACGTGCTTATAGGTGATATAGATGAGGAGGGTGAGGGTATGAGCCCTGTGGTTAAACACCTGAATTTTATTCAGACCATCTCGAGCATCATCGTCGTTGCAATTGAAAACCTAAGGCTCTTCAATGAGAGCCTCAAGCAGGAGGCCATGAAGCGTGAGCTTGAGCTGGCAGCCCGGATGCAGACTATGCTCATCCCTGATAATAAGAAGCTTAAGGCAGATGCCAGGATAAGCGTACAGGGTTTTTATAACCCTCATTATGAGGTCGGAGGCGATTATTATGACTTCCTCGCTCTCTCAGGCAACGTTTCAGGATTTTGCATGGCTGACGTATCCGGCAAGGGGATCTCGGCAGCATTGCTGATGTCTAACTTCCAGGCCAGCCTCAGAGCCCTCTTCACCGCAGATGTTGATCTTGAGGATCTGCTGCGCAAACTGAACAGCGTTGTGGTAATAAACTCATCAGGAGAACGGTTCATCACACTGTTCATCGCCAGGTATAATCACGCAACCCGCATGCTTGAGTATGTCAATGCTGCCCATAATCCACCGGTTATAGTTGATATGCAGACACTTACGCCAACACTGCTTGTCCAGTCATGTGTGGGCGTCGGTATGCTTGACGAGATGCCTTCTGTCGGAAAAATAAGTATTCCTGTTACTCATCCTTCAAAGATAGTCTGTTATACTGACGGGCTGTCGGAGCTGAAAGATGAGAATGGTAATGATCTTGGTGCCACACCGGTAATAAAACACTTCACCAATCGGGCTAGTGCAGGCGACAACCTGAGGGAGCTCATTGAAGATCTCGATATAAACACCAGTAATCCGAGGCTCTTCGACGATGTATCAATACTTGCCGTGGAGATACATTAATCGTTCGCTTCCACCCCCGGCAGCTTCTCCTTTCTCTTCAGATCGAGTGCAACCAGCATTGCGATGAAGCCCCACCAAAGTGCGGCGATCTTATCGCTGTCAAGGAAACTGTTCATCACAGCATGTATCACATACGTCATTACACCTGTAAGTACAGCAAGTGCAAAATAAGGGTCTGCGGTACGGTTTTCACCATACCATACCCTTATGCCTGTCAGGACAGCGAACAGGGTGATCATGATAAAGAGTAATGCTCCCGGCAGACCTGACTCGCTCAGGGCTCCGAGATACTCGCTGTGGGCGTTTCCCGCGTCGCCAAAGTCAGTGCTGATTATCGTTCTGTCGGCAGCCTCCTGGAAGGGCCCGTAGTTGAACTGGTAAGTCCCGGGTCCCCAGCCTGTCACAGGTTTCTCTGTGAACATCTTCAGGGCTGATTTCCACCTGTTAATGCGCTCAAGGTTTGACTGGTCGGTAGATATGTTTGACGATGAGCGCAGATGCTGCGCAAGGTCAGCTGAAGAATCTTCAGTGGTGCTGTCCATCCTCTCCCATATCCACCCGGCTGACATTATTGCTGCAGCAACAAAGATGACAGAAACAGATGCAAGCATCCTGGGTGGCAGGCGAAGCCATAGTATCAGTGCTGGAATAAGTGCAACGATAAGGCTCACCCAGGCAGCACGGCTGTAAGAGAAGATGAAGCCGGCAGCAAACAGCAATATTAATGCTGTGATCAGCATCCTGAGACCAGTGGCTGCGCCCTTACGGAACAGGATGACAATAAGGGTCGGGATAAGGAAAGCCATTGAGGCGCCAAACGAGGTGTGATCCCTGTAAAAGGGGTAGCAGGCCGAGTGGGCGAACTGCTGGTTGAGAAGCCCGACGCTGCCTACCCTGATGAGAAAGAACACAACAACCACAGAGAGGCCTGCCGAATAGGCTAATATGTATCTGCGGCTGAAGGTGTCACTGCTGAAGAGCTGTGCTGCAATAAGATAAAAGCCTGCAATGAACCAGAGACGGTATGCCACTGTCTTGAATGAGACACCCGGCATGGTCGATGTGAGTGAGGTCAGTAGCGACCAAAGAAGCCATATGGCGATAACCACTGTCACCGGATGGCGCAGCAGGCGCGGATTGAATTCACGGGTGACAACAAGCTTGAAGATCGTTATAATAAGCAGCATCGCCATGACCGGTTCAGTGGGGACTGACAGGTCAAAAGCCGTAGCTTCAGCTATATAACTTATTTGGATTGAGAGCGGTGTCAGAAAGAGGGTAAGCAGCAACAGTCTCTCAAGCGAGAGCACAGCCAGCATTACGATGGCCAGTGCGGCAGGTATTATCCATATCAGTGATTCAATGCCGATCATCACTCCGGTGCAGCTTCACCCCCTCGGCCACAAAGAGTATCAGTGCTGCCAGAACAAGTAAGGAGGCCGTACTCACAATGACCATGATGCTTCTGCGCGGATAGGCTTTTTTCTCTGCAACAACCGCATGGTCAACCACCAGGGTGTAGGGCAGAGTCTGCCTGCTGAGTGCCTGAGCCTCAAGATAGCGCCCACGAATCAGCCCAAGGAACTCTGTCTCAGTCTCAAGAGTGGAGTATATCCTGAGTGCTGCTGATCCGTCTTCAATCAGGAGAGAATCTTCGTACTGTCTCACAAGTGCAAGCTGAAGGTCATAGCTCCTGCCCAGTTCGCCCAGTATACCCGAGGCAGCATTGCGCTGCAGTTTATTAAGGATGGAATCAGCCCGCGCGGCAATATCATTGGCCATAGCGCAGGCGAGTTCCCTGTCGCGGTCCCTGACGCTGATCCTGACCGAACCGAATGAGGTCTTCGTTGAACGTATGTATTTGTCCATCTTCTCCGCAATGAGAGTATTCGGATATTTATGTGAGGGCTTGATCTCATAATGAGCGGCAAGGTCATACTTCTCCTTCAGGTAATCCCTTACCTGCTCGCTGCGGATAACCTGAAGCAGTTTCTCGGTGGCATCATCATCGCCGAAGAGAGCAGCTTCTGAAGAGGCTTCACCGAGCAGGGTACGCACCTCGGTGATGTTTGACGACGGATAAAGTATTACCTCTGATTCATAGAGGGGCTTAATCAGAAGTGAGATGCCTGCTGATATCACAGCAGCAGCAAATCCTATTGTCACGAAGACTCCGAAGTACCTGATGATGAAATTGACCAGGTCTGTTGAGTCAGGTTTGAATTCCGCTCTGATATTTTTCATCATCTTCCTGTTTATTATGCTACTATTACCCTGATGAGGAAGTAGCTTCTTTTACCCTTCTGGATCAGCAGATATTTGTTATTCAGGAGTTTGTCAGAGGTTATCATCATGTCGGCATTTTCAGCCTTCTCTTTGTTGAGACTTACGCCTCCACCCTGCACCAGGCGCCTGAACTCACCCTTTGAATCTGCAATTTTTGTGTGTACCGAGCAGAGGTCAGAGAAGCTGACTCCCTGTCCCAGCAAAGCAGCCGGCACATCGAACATGGGCACCCCCTCGAATACGGATAGGAAGGTAGCCTCATCCATTTTACGGAGCTGATCGGTGGTTCCCTTACCAAATAATATCTGTGATGCCTCCACTGCAGCATCATAATCCTCACGAGAGTGTGCCATGACAGTCACCTCCTCTGCGAGGCGCTTCTGCACTATTCGCATATGCGGTTCAGCCCTGTGCCTTGTCACCAGGTCATCAATCTCCTCCCTGGTAAGCATGGTAAATATCTTTATAAATTTTTCGGCGTCATCATCGGCTACATTCATCCAGAACTGGTAGAACTGGTAAACAGTTGTTTTTGACTGATCAAGCCATACATTGCCTGTCTCGGTCTTGCCGAACTTCTGGCCGTCGCTCTTTGTAATCAGGGGGCAGGTAAGTGCATATGCCTCCCCTCCTCTTTTTCTTCTTATCAGTTCGGTTCCTGTGACGATGTTGCCCCACTGGTCTGAGCCACCCATCTGGAGCTTGCATCCGTGCCTGTCAAAGAGGAAGAGAAAATCGGTACCCTGAACAAGCTGGTAGGAGAACTCAGTGAAGGACATGCCCTGACCCGTGTCGGAGTCAATCCTCTTCCTGACAGAGTCTTTCGCCATCATGTAGTTAACTGTGATATGTTTTCCTATCTCCCTTATGAATTCAAGGAATGAGTATTCCTTCATCCAGTCGTAGTTATTAACCATTACGGCCCTGTTGGGAGCAGTGGAATTGAAGTCGAGGAATTTTTCAAACTGCCTTTTCATTCCCTCCTGGTTAAAACGCAGGGTCTCTTCGCTCAGGAGGTTTCTCTCCTCCGATTTACCTGAAGGGTCACCTATCATTCCCGTGGCGCCTCCTATGAGAACGATTGGGGTATGTCCGGCATTCTGGAAATGTCTGAGCATCATTACACCCACAAGGTGGCCTATATGAAGCGAGTCGGCTGTAGGGTCAAATCCCACATAGGCCGAACTCTTCTCTTTAAGTAAAAATTCCTCTGTTCCGGGCATGATGTCATGAATCATGCCCCTCCATTTCAGCTCTTCAACAAAATTCTTCATCTGTTACTTGAAAATACAGTGTCGCAAAGATATCAAAACCGCTCAGATGGTTAAATCGCCAGGGCTCTTTTTGTGTCTGTTGAAGCTGTCAAGAAGATTCCCTCCCTCCAGTATGGGGAAGATTGAGGGCACGAGATCGGCAATCGGGTTATAGAGATAGGAGTTGCTGATGGTGTTTGCAGGCAGGAAGCTCTTCTTCTCATTGATGGTGTTGAGGAAGACGAAGAGCACGCTTAATATAAGTGCTGTCTTGATGATGCCGAAGATGGCGCCGAGCACTCTGACGACGAAGCCGAGGGCAACAGCCTTCATAACCGTGTCAATCAACCGGCCGATAAGGTTAACCATGACGACAATTATGCCGAAAGTCACTGCAAAGGCTATTAATCCAAGCCATTGCGTCTGCATATCGAACCATCCTGACATCCTGGCTGCTGTCCAGCCTGAGAAGTGTATGGCGCCCCAGACACCGAGGATCAGGGCTGCCAGCTCGGCAAGCTCAATGATGATGCCGTCCATATAACCCTTGATCAGTCCGAAGCCAAGGAGAGCGATGATTAAGAAGTCAATCCAGTTCATTGGCCAGAGTTTAAGGGGTGAAGTTAGGAAATGAAAAGGTACAAGGCAATAGGCAACAGAGGGCCGAGCGTTTGAAAATTGCCCGGTGGGCAATTTTAGCGAAGGAGCCAGACTGCAGGGGAGGTTGGCAGAGCCAATGGGCCATCAATCCATAACACTAAACTCTCAATCCCAGGCCTTTAAGCTCATCGCGTAGCTGTTCTGAATTGAGGAAGTGTATCGCATGAAAACCCAGCTCCGCGGCAGCATCAGCATTATGTTTGTTGTCGTCAATATAAACTGATTCGGTTGGATTAATACCGTATCTATCAATAAGAACCCTGTAAATGGCATGATCGGGTTTCAGCAGTTTTTCATATCCTGACACAACGATACCGTCAAACATTTTCATGAATCCATACCTTTCCAGCGCCACCGGGAAGGCCTCGTGCGACCAGTTTGTAAGCGCATAGACAGGTATTCCGTCCGATTTAAGCTTCGAAAGTATCTCAGGTGACCCTTTTATCTCATCACCAAGCATCTCCTCCCAGCGGCCGTAATAAAGGGCTATTTTATCGCTCAGATGCGGGTGAAGAGCTGAAAGCTCTGCGGTGGCCTCGCTGAAGGTCTTGCCCCCGTCCTGCTGAAGATTCCAATCATAGGTGCATACCTCGGAGAGGAACCACTCCATCTCCTGCTCATCATCAAACACTTTCCTGTAGAGATGTCTTGGATTCCAGTCAATAAGCACACCACCGAGGTCAAAAACAACAGATTTTATCATTCTCACAATCAATTATATAAATTATTTTATGGTCACTGCCCCGCTTGCCCTGAATGCAGCAGCGGCCTCTGCGGGAAGCTTCCAGTTATTATCGAACGTGCCCTGCACGATAACATTATCAGGTGTCTCATTGAAAAGGATGAAATCAGGGTATTTTCTCAGTCTTTCGACTTTAGAGCCCATAAAGGCATATCCTCCCTGTCCCGGTGGGGTCTTTGGTGCCGTCCACCAGGGAAGACCTGAATTAATGAGCACATAATGCCTGTTCAGGGGGAAGACATATACAAGTCCGTACCCTGCAGCATCCCTGTTAAGGTGCAACGGCAGGTTGTCGGCAAATTTCTCAATAACTGAATTTGTCTCACGTGTTCCGAACAGGATAAGGTTCGATGTTACATAGTCGCTTGCCCTGATGTCCTTGTCAGCTATCACTCTCGGAAAGACCATTATCCTTCCTCCCATCCCTGTCCAGTCAGCCGCTGAAGCAGCCAGAGCCCTTCTCTCTGCCAGCTCCTCCTGTGAAGGATCACCTCCTGTCCCGTAGACATATACATGGCTGCTGGTTACGGCAGCATAGACAGGCCCTTCGGCTCCTTTCTGCTTTGAGGTGAGACCGGGAGTGAACTTTCCGTTACTCCATGCTCCGTTAACTTTTGAAAATGATACGGCATCAGCACTCTTCGAAGTAAATGATTTACCGTCGACCTTCACAGTCACTTTCTGCGCCGGATTGAACTGCGGGTGACCTTCGATATTCAAAGTGAAGGCATCCACTCCTGAAGTGGTTACCTCAACTGTATTCATGCCAGTGAATTTTGCATCAATCGTCGCAGGGTTTCCCGGCACGAAGTTGTCAAATTTTACCCAGTATGCCCTGTCATATTTGAACCATCTGGTGGTAAATTTCACCTGCTGAGGGAAGAGGTCTCTTTTAAACTGTGAGAACCAGTCAAAAATGAAGCCATCCTTATAAGCCCACTCCCAGCTGTTGTGTCCAACGCCGGGATACTCGACATAATCGAGTCTCTTTGCCCCGGCCTCAAGCCTTGTCTTCCACTCGGTGGCGGTTTTATAGAGGAAATCCTTATCTCCGATAAAGAGATGCACCGGCAGGTTTCCGGCATTTGCGGCAAGCTCGTCGGACCCTTCCGGCGGTGCGGGGCATACAGGAGCGATGGCTGCCCATATATCGGGCCGCGTAAGACCCAGCCAGAGTGTTCCCCCGCCTCCCATAGAGAGGCCTGTCAGATAGATACGGTCGTCGTCAATTCTGAATCGCGACTTGATATCGTCAAGCATCTCATATACATCCTGTTCCGGGATACCCTGGTAACCGGCTGTGCCACGGGCGTATGGTGCTGCAGCAATATAATCAACAGGCTTGAATTCAGGCCAGTACCTTGTTGCTTCGACATCATTCTCGAACGGAACAGTACCGGGCTTGACAAAGTCATATCCCTGGGCATTGCCGACGCCAAAGAGACGTCTCATGCCAAGCCGGTGGTTTGACCATGCCCCGTGAAGAAAGACAACAAGAGGATAAGCCCTTGACTCATCAAAATTGTCAGGTATATATACTGAATAAGGCTGATCAGTATCGTCAACCGTAGAGAAGAAGGAGAGATCCTGCGGGCCAGGCTTCAGCCTCTGGGCATTACCAATTTGAAAGGTAAATACAACCACTGCTGCCAATGCAATCACAATTCGGAACGTTGATCCAATACGCTTCATGTCCTCAGTTTTTCGGGGCTAAAATTAACACTGTTTTTCTGAATTCCGGTCAGACGGGTGTGACACCCTTTACCAGAATAATATTCCCGTATTTTGCCGTCTCACCGGTCATGACGACAGCAAAGGCCTTCTTTGTACGGTCATAAAATGTAAAACGGTCGATGTGCTTTATCTGCGGAACGGGAGTGACGGTCTTTGAAATACTTATCACATACGAGGCCTCAACCCCGGGGTCAGCCGTGTCACCTGTTACAGGTTCCATCATAATCAGCGGGTGAGGAACATATGAGTCGAGCTCGAAGAGAGGAAGAATGGCAGCAAGAAGATCAGCGATATGGAGGCCGTCGGCCCTGATTATCGTTCTGTTCAAGCTCTCGCCCGGGAAGTGGGCATCGGCAAGAACGAGCTCATCACCGTGACCCATGCGAGCCATCACTTCAAGCAGATGTGGTGATATCAGAGGGGAAATACCTTTCAGCATAATTCGGTTTTTTGTTGCAGTTAAATTAGTCTATTCCGCAGAAAGAATAAAATCAATTTATGATTGCGATCAACAATTTCCTTAAATGCAGGTTATAAGAATTATATGTACATTTAACCAACATCATTACAATGGATATGAAAGGAACCGGTTTTTTTTCACTCTCGAACGGCGTGAAGATACCCTCAATAGGCTTCGGAACATGGCAGATTCCGTCGGGCGACATGGCATACAACTCAGTCATGGCAGCCCTGAAGAGCGGCTACAGGCATATTGACACAGCGCTTGCCTACGGCAACGAGGCGAGCGTCGGACAGGCCATCCGTGATTCAGGAATTGACCGCAGCGAGGTATTCGTCACATCAAAACTGCCGGCCGAGATAAAGAACTATGACAGGGCTGTCCGCTACGCAGAAAAGACAATAAAGAATATAGGGCTTGATTTCATAGACCTCTATCTGATACATGCCCCGTGGCCATGGAGTGAAATTGGTGCAGACTATACAAAAGAGAACATTCAGATCTGGAAGGCGATGGAGGAGTTCTACGAGAGTGGCCGCACCCGTTCAATAGGTATCTCCAACTTCAATGTCACAGACATTAATGCAATACTGGAAACCTGCCGTACCAGGCCGATGGTAAACCAGATAAAACTTCATATCGGACACAGGCAGGAGGAGATTACAGACCATTGCCGCAAGAACGATATCCTTGTCGAGGGATACTCTCCCCTGGCAACAGGAAGAATACTTGCGAATTCATCGATATCAGCCGTTGCAAAGAAATATGGCAGGAGTGTAGCTCAGTTATCTGTCCGCTATGTCCTGCAGAAAGGAGCACTTCCCCTTCCGAAGTCAAAACACCCCGAATATATAAGCCAGAATTTCGATATTGATTTTGAGATCTCCGGCGATGACATGAATTATTTGGATAACCTTAAGTATTCATAGCCCTGTAATTGCATTTTGAGTTACTTTGTTGATTGAAACCATATCAGGAAGATGACCTGTAAAGTCTGCAATAACTCCGAGGGGAACAAGGCATATGAAGTCAAGGAGATGCAGTTCGGGCTGAGGGAGAGATTCGCCTATTTCCAGTGCTCAAATTGCGAATGTCTGCAGATTGCAGAGGTTCCTGCAGATATGTCAGCATACTACCCCTCCAACTATTACAGCTTCCTCTCCTCATCGCCTGAGAAGTCACAAAATCCGATTATCCGGTTGATTAAAACTCAGAGGAACAGGTATGCTGTTTTCGGCAGGGGTTTTCACGGCCGGCTCTTCTATAAGTTCTTCCCGGCCGGTAAACTCAGGATGCTATCCCGGATCGGTTTGACAGAGGAGAGCTTCATCTTAGATGTGGGTTGTGGAAGCGGCACTATGCTTTATGATCTTAAGGAGCTCGGATTCAGGAATTTATTGGGTGTTGATCCGTATATCAACGAAGATATAGAATACAGGAACGGACTGAAAATCCTCAAAAAGGATATCCACGAAGTTGGTGGCAAATGGGATCTTATAATGTTCCATCATTCTTTTGAACATATCCCCGACCCGCTTGAGACAATGCTGTCTGTTTCTGAATTACTGACTGCAGGAGGTGTATGCCTGATCAGGATTCCCACAGTATCGTCCTATGCATGGGAACATTACAGAGAGAACTGGGTTCAGCTTGATGCCCCCAGGCATTTCTTCCTTCATTCTGTAAGAAGCATTGAGCTGCTTTCCGAAAAGACAGGTCTCAGCCTGGAAAGGGTTGTATATGACTCAAACGAATTTCAGTTTTGGGGAAGTGAACAATATCTGCGGGACGTTCCCTTATATGATCCTAAATCTCAATCCTTTGGTCCGTCGCGCTCCCTATTTTCACATAAAGAAATGGCAGCATTCAGGCGGAAAGCAAGAGAGTTAAACCTGAAGAATCTGGGGGATGCATGCGCATTCTTTTTACGAAAGAAGTAATAGTGACCGAGTCTTCAGCTGACATGCCTATTTAAACTTCTGTCACCCTTGCAGGGCTCCATTTATTTACCTGCATCTGCCCCCGGCTCACTCACGCCGGGGGTTATGCGCCTTTCGTCACTTCGTGACGATGCTCCTGCAGAGCCTTCAGCACCTGCCAGTGCTGTCGGAGTGGTCATCTGGCAGATATTCACTGCTACAGCCCGCAAGGGCGACAGATGAATAACCGCGGGTGGAGTCCGTCTGTAACGGACGGAACCCGTGGCTAAAGGGAATCCCCCTCACATCTATGAGCCCTGCAGGGGCGACAGATCACTAAGGGAAATACTGTTCATTGATAAGTACACCATTCTCCGTCAGGAGCTTCCTGTATTCATCCCTGAAGGATGATTTTTTGTGATGCTCATGCTGGTTCCTGATATAGTCAATGACTAATCCGGTATCGAGGTATGAACAAGAGAGGGCAGCATAACCTTCCGACCAGGCTTCAAATTCAGGGAATTTACCACTAGTCTTGATCCACAGAGAGCTGTTTGATTTTACGTCTCTGACAAAATCAGCGAGAGCAATTGAGGGATGAATATCAGTAAGAAGATGAATATGATCTTCTATGCCATTAATTTTGTACAGCTTAGAGTTTTTGCTCCTTATTATGCCGCCTATGTAGGCATATAGATCGCTTGCGTAATCATGACACAGAGAAGGTTTACTGTCTTTCGTCCTAAATACAATATGATACAGGAGCTGACGATAGCTTGACATAATTGTAAATATTATTTGTTAGCAGCGAGTAAAAGACTAATGTACAAAGGTTTCTGTTAGGATGCAAATTTTTCTTTCGCCCCTCCAGGGCTCCATTTCTTTACCTGCACCTGCCCCCGGCTCACGCCGGGGGTTATGCACCTTTCGTCACTTCGTGACGATGCTCCTGCGGAGCTTGCAGCACCTGCCGGTGCTGTCAGTGAGGTCATCTGACTGATATGCACAGCTACAGCCCGTAAGGGCGACAGAGCTACCCTCTGCCAAACGGTGGCGGTGCTCATGCAGAGCCTTCAGCACCTGCTGGTGCTGTCGGAGTGGTCATCTGGCTGATATGCACAGCTACAGCCCGTAAGGGCGACATATGAATAACCGCGGGTGGAGTCCGTCTGTGACGGACGGAACCCGTGGCTAAAGGGAATCCCCCTCACATCTATGAGCCCTGCAGGGGCGACAGAGCTACCCTCTGCCAAACGGTGGCGGTGCTCATGCGGAGCCTTCAGCACCTGCTGGTGCTGTCAGTGTAGCC
>JALOMO010000157.1 GCA_025455395.1 Bacteroidales bacterium | reverse complement strand
CAGGGTGGCAATCCGGCAAAACAAGTCAAATGATAATAATCCCCGGCTTGTGTTTGGGAATATTACCATTGACCTTGACAAGCATACCGCATACAGGAACGATGAATTAATCAAACTTACATCAACTGAATTCTCGCTTCTGGCTTTGCTGGCAAGAAATTCAGGCAGGGTGCTTACCCATCAGTATATTTTAAAGGAAGTCTGGGGTATGGGGCAGATTGAACAAACTCAATATCTGAGGGTTTTCATAGCTCAAATAAGAAAAAAGATTGAGGAAGATCCCTCAAAACCGGTCCTGTTAATGACAGAGTCCGGAATTGGATATAGGTTTGGTACCTAGTAGTCTTGAATAGGCAGTTCTGGTGGAGTGCTGAAATGAGAGTAAGCACTCTCGCTCTTATTCTCAGTCTCACTCCAACATTTACTCCTTTTTCCTGAGCGGACAGAGCACCGTTAATTGTATATAATGCTTATCGCAGCGTACTGATAACCTCCTGTATTCCTGAATTGCCCATTTGGTATTATTCCGTTGTAGTACCTTAAGTAGAAACCCATATTTCTTTTTGAGTCCTTGTTAAGGTACTTCCAGCCGAGATAAATGTTAAAATTCCATGTTCTCTTTTCCTCGACATTGTCATCGTAGCTGAATCGCAAACGGTTATTCGCTTCAACAGAGATCACCTGCATCCATCTGTCAGAACAGAGGAATCCATTTGTTCTCTGAAGGTTCAGCTGCAGGTAGTACTCATAGTTCTTCTGGCTTGGAGGTGCCAGATCATTTTTTGTTTCAAGGCTGTCAGTGGTATAGTATCCTTTGTTAACATTCCAGAGTCTGTGAAATCCAACCTTAGCAGAGAGCAGGTTGGTTCGGAGAGTGTCGGGATCATTGATTACCGCTGCTATCTCCCAGGCTTCATAGGAGACATTTACTCTTCTGAAGTCAGGGATATCATTATACCCATGCAAAGAAAACTCGTCGCCAATATGGGTGCTTTCATGAAAGACGGGTACAAGTTTCAGCCCGACATTTTTAATATGCTTATAATCAACATATTTTAGTATGCTGGTTTGAACACCAAAGAAATAGTCTGTATTTATTACCGGCGCGGTTACCTCCTGAAACATATCAATCAAAAGCATGTTCCCGATATACCCGCTGACGCTGAATTTTAAATTCTTCTCATGATTGACCAGATAGTAGAAGGGCAGGTCTGCACCAAGGTGGACTTCGATAAATGGTCTGCTGGTATAATCGCTGACATAATAGTTTTTATCCAGCTTATTGAGGTAAGCAAGTTCACCCTTAATCACCGTGCTCCTTATTTCGGATATAAACGGCTTAAGGATATTGGATTCTTTGAAGAAGTAATGTTCAGAACCCTGGCTAAAAATGCAAATTGAGGAAACAGCATACAGGAGAGGAATAATAATAGCCTTTTTCATTTTTTTATTTTTTATTTTTTATTTTTTCTGCAACCTGATCTTCATCGGAGCGGGAAGAAAATTATTATGCTTAACGTATTGACTCCTTTTATCCTTTATCTCAAAGTTATCAGATGTATTAATCAAAGTCAATTTTATTTTAATTAAAAGTCAATAAATTAATCAGGGCGTAAGGGGTGGTCACCCCCGGTGATTTACATTTTGATCCCTCCGCGATCATAAAAAAGAGGGTGCCCTTTTGGGGCACCCTCTTTAAGCAGGTGGTTGTATGTCTTTACTAGTCAGTACACTTCATATTTGTCCGCTGTGCCTTTGATGCCTCGGCAAAGGGACCGTACATCGCATTCTTGAATGAAGCGCAGGCTTCGGCAGTCTGTCCTTTTCCAAGCTGTGCTACAGCAAGTTGATAGTAGAATTTTGCTTCGGCTTCCGCTTCACCAGTCTCAAGGGCAAGACCTTTCTGTGCATATTCTGCTCCGCTGTCGAAGTTCTTCTTCTTGTTGTACACATCGGCAAAGTAGTAGAAAAGATCCTTGTCATCACCATACTTTGCTGCCTTATTAAGCAATTCAAGCGATTCATCAAGGTTATTGGCCTGGTTGGCCTTAGATCCGGCACCACGGAAGTATTCAAGTGCGAGGGTTGATGCCTTTTTTGCCTTCTCCTCGTCATTTGCACTTCTTACCTTTTCCAGATACAGATCAATGGTCTTTTCAAATGACACGGCATCGTTCTGTTTGATGTAAATCAAAGCCTTGTTATATATTGCTGCAACATAATCGGGATTGATTGTCAGGAGGCTGTCAAATGCCAGAATGGCGTTGGCATAATCGTTTTTGGCAAAGTATTCGGAAGCCATGACGTTATAACCCTGGGCAAGAACCTTCTGGGCATTTGTTTTGGCGGTGGGGTTTTGATATTTCTCCGCTGCACTGACAGCTGTCTTTGCGGCACTGATGATCTCCGGTGCCGGTTTCTTTGCATTCAAGGCATTGCTGGCGAGCTTCGTGTACAATCCGGGAAGTACCTGAACTGCTTTCTGCTTCAGGTCTGCTGCCTCCTCACCAACCTGGTCAGAGAGAACCACTACCTTCTCAAAAGCGTCGATGGCGGCCTGCGGATCTGTCTGCATGGCCTTCGCTCCTTCATTGTAAGCCGTGATCACGTCGTTGCGTGTCTGAGCATTCAGACTGATACCGAAACAAACTGCTACGGACAAAACCGCTGCAATCCTCTTAATTTCTTTGATGTACATATTAATTCAAATTATCAGATTGTTATAAATTGTTTTCAAATTCAAAGCGTGTAAATATAAAAATTATATTTATTCTCACTGATTACAAGTAAGAAATGTCATTCCGGATTAAAAAAGACAAGCTAATTCTCAGCAAAAATTGGAATGGTTGAAATATTATCTCTGTAACAGAGAGCTCATCTGACGGTCTAATAGAAAAAAACAATCCGATGCAGGACGAGGAATTCAGGCAGGCAATATCTCACCACTACACAGGCGTATTCAGGCTCTGCTGCCGGTACTTCGGGAACAGCGATGACGCAAATGATGCTGTTCAGGATATTGTAATGAAGGTCTGGACCAACAGGCACCGCTTCAGGGGAGAGTCCAGTCCGGGCACCTGGATATACCGTATCGCAACAAATGTTTGCCTGACAGCACTGGAGAAGAGAAAACATACAGTCAGACTTCCTGATTTTGAGGAGTTGAGTGATAACACACCTGACGATTATGAAGAGGAGAAGGAAAAGAAAAAAATGAAAGAGGAGAAACTGCAATTCTTTCAGCGGTTCATGGACTCGCTAAATTCAGCTGACAGGCTTCTTGTCAGCCTATACCTTGAAGAGATGGATTCAATGGAAATTGCAGCTGTTACAGGACTGACAGGATCAAATGTCAGGACCCGTATTTCCCGGATAAAGAGTCAAATTAAAAAAGTTTGGGAGGAGAGTAATGGAATTAGATGACTTCAAAGGAATTAACCTGCCGCAGGCAGAAAACCTTACAGGTAATAAAGATAAGGTCATAAAGGAGCTTCAGCAGAAGGTCGAGGCTAATTATGCGAAGCAGAGAAAGCAGGCTGTATATTTCAGCGCGATGCTGATAATAATGGCAGTTGTATATCTCCCTCTGCAACGCCTGGGTGACACCTGGTATAAAACAGGTATTATGCTTCTGGGTGGCGGATTCATATCGGGAGCTGTTTACCTGTTTATTAAGTCACGCCTGTTGAAGGGATCGCTCTACAGTCTGCCGGTGATTGAGTTTCTGACAACGGCAGAAAAGAGACTGACATATTTCAGGCTTACAGACTGGCTGGTCATAATTCCGATTTTTCTTGCATTAGGAACGGGAGGAGGATTAGTATTTATATCGCGATTACTGAACTATACAGATCGACTGCCGCTTCTGATACTGATATGGGTGGTCTTTTTTATCGGACTTGTCATATTCGGATATTTCGCCGGCCGCGGAAACTGGAAGAGGGACCATGGTGCACTGCTGTCAGAGATAAGAAAGGTCAGGGCTGCGCTAAGCGAAACAGAATAATTCAAAAATGCAGGCGTAGTTTCACCTCTAATGGTTCTCCTCCAGAGATCTAATGACCATTGTCATCATCTCCCCGATCTTAGAGGGATTGATCCATCGGACAACAACAACCAGATCATTAGCCTGGTCAACTATCACGAAATTACCACCCATTCCTGAGGCATAAAAAACATTATCAGGGACTCCTTCCCATTTTGTACTGCCTTTGAGCAGCCACCACATATAGCCGTAGCTGCTGTTGGCAGGGGAGGGGTCGGTGGCCATTCTTAACCATTCTTCTGAAACAAGTCTCTTCCCGTTCCACTCACCCTTTCTGAGAAAAAGAAGGCCGAAGCGTGCATGGTCAAGCGTGCTGATTATCAGTCCGCCGCCAAAGTGGGCGCCTCCGCTGACTGACTGTATCATCTGGCCCTCGATTGTGACCCACGAGTTGTCATAGCCATTCCAGCGCCAGGTTGTTGAGGCGCCAATCGGATCCATTATTCTTTCTTTGAGGATTAGCGGAAGGGGTCTGCGGTATACCTGCAGCAGTGAGTAAGCAAGAAGGTTGACCCTTACATCATTATATTCATAGGCAGTGCCCGGTTCAAGGAGCTCTCTTCTCTGCCAGTCATCAGGAGTCCCGGTCCGTGGCGGCCTGTCAGCCCAGTCCGGCACACCGAACAATGTTCCGGACCAGTCGGAGCTCTGGTTGAGAAGATGTTCCCAGGTAATCTTCGAGTTATGAGGTCCGGTAAAGGTACCGTCAGTCACATATCCTGAGACTTTGTCTTTTACATCTAAAAGACCGTCGTCAAACGCCAGTCCTGCAACGGTGGAGAGGTAACTTTTTGTCGCACTGAATGTGAGTTCAGGTCGTTCGATATCACCCCATGATGCTACAATATACCCGTTCTTAACTACAACGCCTGACGGTTCTCCACGGTCAATGACGGGACCCATGATTCGGAATCCCGGTTCGCGACCGTATGTGTTGAGAATGGCGATCCGGAGATCCACCGGATAGTCTATCTCATTTTCGATGGCAAACTCAATGGCATCTTTCAGCTCAGTGGTGTCTAATCCCATTTTCTCAGGCTCTCTTTGTTCCCAGCTACCGTAAGGAGGAAAATATAGAGGAGCCTGTTCAGGTTTTTTCTTCTGCTGAGCAAATGATGCT
>JALOMO010000073.1 GCA_025455395.1 Bacteroidales bacterium | reverse complement strand
AGGATTTTTATATTTGATAGTATTAATCAGGCTCTTTTAGACTCTCCTCTTATGTCGGTCGGAGACTTTATTTATTTCACTAATGCCGGGAAAATACAATGTGTTAGTTTAGAAGGAGTAGATAATTCTAATAAAATTGAAAAAGAGTTAAAAAGAAAAACGAAATCTCAATCTTATCCAGTTATTATTTCTTTAGCTCCTAGTGAAGAAATTAAGTATAAGGCAAAGATTTATCTGGGCAATTACCAATTTGCAAAGAATCATGCATATTATCTAATTTTAGTGTATAACAGTAAGGAAAGGACAGATTTGTCTAATATCTGCTTAAAATCAAATCGGTTAACATTAATAACCAAGTAGATATGAAGAATATAGATCGGAATATACAACCCATCATAATGCAAGTTGTTTAATTTTAGTCTTAGTTATAAAGACTGCATACGCCGGATAATTTGACCACATTGCACCGGAGTAATTTGACCACATCAGAGTTGGTCTTTTAAAGAGAGTTTTCTCACGGTAGAAAGTGGTTAAACAAATTTACTTTTTTAGTTCACTATTTCCATATTTTTCTGTTTTTCGCAGGTCTTTCTCATGGATTCTCTTCGGAGCTCTATCCGGTGAGCGTCATGTTCGATCCGATCAAGTATGGCATCGGCAACAGTTTTCTCTCCAATAACATCATGCCAGCAGTTGACCGGTAGCTGTGATGTTATTATCATTGAGGCTCTTTTATGACGGCCGCTCTGGACTCTTTCAGCTATAGCTCAGGACAATAAGCATTTAAAAGGTAAGGCAATAGATATTACTGCCGATATTTATAATATATCAGGCATTGCATTAATAATTTACTTCGATGGTTATATTGAGCGATGCCTATAAAATGAAAATTAGCGATAAATGTTTGGAATGTAGAATTAACCTTAAAAACGATAGTGTTGTTTTTATAAGTATTAAGTTTATATACCTTATTAATGGTAGAATTTTTGACAAGAAAGAAAAATTCAGCAAGTTAAAATCACTAAATCCTGATAAAATAATTTCTTTTAATGTATATTCAAAAAGTGAAGCTTCTGAAATTCTGGGGATTAAAACTAAATATGGATTAATAAAAATAGAGACACGATAACAAAGAGGGTATCTCAAAATGGCACCCTCTTTCATATTCTCGGTGACAGGCAACCTGCCTGTAGCATATATTAGTAGAACTTATATCTCTGGTCAACGACCTCTTTCTTGTCACGGATTGCCTGGTAGGCTTCGTATGAGGCACGTATCTCGTAGTTTGATCCGAGCCTCTCACGTATGAGTGCCATATCTTCAGGCTGTGATGGTGTTGCTGTATTTACTACATAAATAAAGACCCCATTGTTTCCGGCTACCGGTTTCGACAGCTTCCCAGCCTCGGACGCCGATGCTGCTGCAATGAGGCCGGGTTCTATTCCCGCGCCGGGAATAGAAAATGACCTGAAGTTGATACCTGCGGCATCCTGTACAGTTGTATTATAGTAATCAGCGATATCATAAATTGTTTTTCCTTCAGAGATAAGTTTCTTCATCTCCTCAGCAATGATCTCACCTTTCTTCTTTTTGGCAAGTATGAACCGGATATCTGAAGATACTGTTTCAACCGGCGCTATACCTTCCTCCTGTACGCGTGTACAATAAGCCACAACATACATGTCAGGCAACTCGAAGACTGCCTGGCTGCTTCCGTCAAGTACTATTTCACCCTCGTTGCTGTACTGGAAGAGCGACATTACCAGACCTCTTGCCTGAGTCAATCCCGGCAGTTCTTTCTGATCAGGTGCGACATTCAACGCCAGTTTCTTATTCAGGTTGCCATCTGCAACGGCTTTGTTGAATTTTTCGTAGGTGTCATTGGTCCCGGCAAACTGCGATGCTTCAGCATAAATGCTCTGAGTTGTGGTGGTACTGGGTATCACCTTTCGGTCAACAATACCAATGTCATATTTTTTCACACTTCGGCTCTGGTCTATTATCTTGATAATATGCAACCCGAAGTTGGTCTCAACAGTCACCAGGTCTCCCTTTTTGTTGCTGAAACACGCATTGTTAAATGGAACAACCATCATTCCTTCACTGAACCAGCCCAGGTCACCTCCCACCTGTGCCGATCCCTGGTCATCAGAATTGGCCATAGCAAGAAGGTTAAAGTCAATGCCTGACCTGACAAGTTGCATGAGGCTGTCAGCTTCTGCCCTTGCCTGTGCCATGCTCCTGTTGGCATTGGGAGTGAGAAGAATATGAGCAGCTCTGACCGAATCAGGGCGGTTGGCTATATCAATTATGCGCGCGATTTTATAGGTACCATCTTCAAAGTAAGGGCCAATGACAGCAGACCTCTCTTCTGTCTCTGCGAGGGTACGAAGGCTCTCCGGAAGTTCCGAAAGCGGAAGGTAGAATCCGGCATGACGAGTGTCTGCATTGAGATTGATATACTGAACCAGGTCTGTGGCCTCTGCAAAATGAACCTTTTCTTCTGTAGCCCATTTCTCTGCTTCCTTCAGATCCTCCTCTGACGGCTTTATCTCGAAAGCAATATACTCCATATCTCTCTGGGCAGGACGTTTATAATTCTCCTTATGACCATCATAATATTCCCTTATCTCATCAGAAGTTATATTGACGCTGCTGTCAGGGATGGCTGCATAGTTACGTGCTATATAGCTGAAGTTTACAGTATTGCCTGCAAGAGAGGCTTCATATTCTGACTGTTTGCCGGTGACATACAGACCTTTCGACATGAGGGTCACAAGCTTTGAATTGAGTCTGTCATTCAGTATCTGGTCTTCAAAGAAGAGCCAGTATCTCTTTGTTGCATCATCTGTCTCTGTAGCCTGGAGGAAGTTGATGAGAAAAGATTCGTTAAACATACCGGTCTGCGGATCGGTGAAGAGCTGCCTTACAATAGGATGGGGATTATCTCCGAACACGAGTGTCTCAAGCTCTTCCGGGCTGACAGCTATACCAGTCTCACGGTATGTCTTGCCCATAAGCCTGTCAGAGAGCATCTGCTGCCAGATTTGTTCTCTTATGCTGAGAGCCATCTCCTCATTGATCTCGTTTGTCCCTGACATCTTATAAACCTCTGTCAGTTCCTGGACCTTTGCCTCAAATTCCTGGTATGTTACTGTCTGCCCGTCTATACGTGCAAGTTCAAAAACCTTTTTCGCCTTGCGACGCTGCGAATTACCGCTTCCGAAGAAATCACTGACAACAAAAAGAAGCAGTGAAAGCCCTATCACGCCTGCCACCAGGGGACCAGCCTTCTCTCTTAAAGTCTGAAGTACTGACATCTATTGACTATTTAAATGATTGTTTGTAGCTTTTAAAATACAGGCGACAAATATAACAAAATTCAGCAAAACAAAAGGGAACCGCAGAATCTGATTTTTGACTGTCAGGGAAATGTGATAATTCTCATTTTTTAAGGATAGCTCCCGGCTAATTAATACCTTGAAGCCGGATACAAGAAAGTTAAGCTTATGTCAAAAAACCTCAGAGGCCTGTCAGGGAGAATAGGCCCCGTTAATGGTTTGTATGAAGAGATAGTGCGAGCTGTCACTGAAGACCATGAAAAAATGGATGAAAGGCTGGCTTTTCTTTCCAGCCGGTTTATGACAGGAAAGTCAGCTCTGCTTGGAGTAAGTTCCTTCTATGATTTTCTTAATGCAGAGCATATAGGAAAAAAAGCGTTTGTATGTGACGGAACAGCCTGCCTTACTTCAGGAAAACAGGCAGATGTAAGGAAAGGACTGCTTGAAAGTTACAATGAGAGTGAGATAGGTACGGTGTCGTGTCTTGGCCATTGTCATTCTAATGATACCGTCCTTATCAACGGCAAGGTTGTCACCCTGGGCAAGGAGAGGATGGCAGGTGTAGTACGGACTGATTCAAATGTCGACAGACCTGCGCTGCTTGTACCAACGGGGAATCTAAAAGAGTACTATTCACTTGCAAGCCGTTTCCTTCCGGAATCTGATGAAGCTCTTAATGAACTCGTGCATTCTGGTCTGAGGGGAAGAGGAGGGGCCGGATTTCCATTTCATATTAAGGTAAGGTCATCGCGTGATATTAAGGCAGCGCAGAAATATGTTGTATGTAATGCCGATGAAGGCGATCCGGGAGCCTTTTCTGATAAATGGCTCCTTGAGGAACGACCTCATTCGGTACTATTCGGGATGCTGATGACAGGAGTGATCATTGGGGCTGACACAGCTGTTATCTATATCCGTGGCGAGTATCCTCTGGCTGTAAGAGTTGTCAGGGAGGCTGTAAGGGAGATAGAGAGGGAAGGCATTTTATCAATCTCAGAGAGAGACGGAGGGTTCCGTTTCAGGTTTCATATAGTAGAAGGATCAGGTGCCTATATATGTGGAGAGGAGACATCACTACTCAATTCGCTCGAGGGTCTCAGGCCGGAGGTGCGCACACGACCTCCATTCCCTGCAGTATACGGCCTCTTTGGCAAACCTACGGTACTCAGTAATGTTGAAACCTTTGCCAATATTCATTTTATTCTTAAGGAGGGAGGTAAAGCCTGGGCTTCGCATGGAACAGAGAGGTCGCCCGGCACCAAACTGGTATCGCTTGACGGAGCCTTTAACAAGCCGGGTCTCCTCGAGGTAAGGATGGGCACCCCACTGAGTATTGTAATACGGGAGATGGGAGGTGGGACGCGTTACCCGGTGAAGGCATTCCAGATTGGTGGCCCGCTCGGAGGTCTTGTACCTGCAACAAAGATTGATGAATTGACACTCGATTTTGAGTCTTTTAACCAGGAGGGCTTCCTCCTCGGCCATGCCAGCATCGTGTCTGTCCCGGTCGACTTTCCGCTGATCAGGTTCCTTGAACACCTGTTTGAGTTTACTAAGAAAGAGTCATGTGGCAAGTGTTTTCCTTGCCGGCTGGGCTCAGCAAGAGGACTTGAACTACTGTCTGAAGCTTGTATTAAAGGAGAGAAGATTGACCGTGAGCTTTTTGACGACCTGCTTGAGACAATGCAGGCAGGATCTCTTTGTGCACTCGGTGGGGGCCTGCCCCTTCCTGTGAAGAACGCGTTACACTATTTCAGCCATGAGCTCGACGAATACTTCACACCAAAAAAACAACAGCAATGAGCAACATCGCCTATATCGACAACATCCCATATCCTGTAATCGAAGGGGAGACCATACTGGAATTCGTCAGGAGGGTCCGTGGGCATGAATTGATCCCGACGCTGTGCCAGGCTGATAACTTAGAGAACTACGGCTCGTGCCGCATATGCTCGGTTGAGGTGGCGCTCAAGGAGAATGGTCCTGCAAAGGTGATGGCCTCATGCCATACTCCTGTCACTCCGGGGCAATATATATATCCTTCTTCAGAAAGGATCATCAGGCTGAGAAGAAACATAATTGAGCTTGTGCTTTCAGAATACCCTGAGGCAGCCATCAAACCGCATCCGGAAAAACTCCCGACCGAGTTTCAGAGGGTGGTAGCGGCGATGGGGATCAACAAGGTGAGATATCACAACTCAGTATCAAAGCATGAGAAAGACCGTAGTCATCCTTATATATGGTCAGACCTTACAGAATGCATCAAATGCTATCGTTGTGTGAGAGCCTGCGACGAACTGCAGGCTGAGCACGTACTTGGCATTTACGGACGAGGATCAGAAAGCAGGATCATCAAAGGAGGTGATCAGGACTTCAGTAGTTCTAATTGCGTCTCCTGCGGAGCCTGTGTGCAGACCTGTCCTACAAATGCCCTCACTGACAGGTATGCCTCCAAGACACTTGCAGCAGACCGTATGGTGCGGACGACCTGTACATATTGCGGAGTTGGATGCAACCTTGAGGTCAAGGTTAAGGATGAGGTGGTAAGGGCCATCCAGGCTCCTCTTGACAGTATGGCTAACAGAGGCCACACATGTCTCAAGGGGAGGTTTGCATTTGAGTTTTATAACCATCCTGACAGGCTGCGGTCGCCCATGATAAAAAAGAATGGGGTACATGAAGAGGTGACATGGGAGGAGGCATATTCTTATACCGCATCACGGTTCAGGGAAATTAAAGACAAATACGGGCCTGATGCCCTGGCAGGTATTTCATCGGCACGGTGCACCAATGAAGAGAATTACCTCATGCAGAAGTTCTTCAGGGTCGTCATCGGCACAAATAACATTGACGGATGTGCCCGTGTATGCCATGCTCCCACGGCAATGGGTATGCAATGGGCATTCGGTACAGGTGCTGCCACCAACTCAATAGAAGACCTCTACAGCACAGGATGCATTCTTATCATCGGAGCCAATCCTTCAGCAGCCCATCCTGTCACCGGAGCACGGATCAGGTCTCTGGCAGAAACCGGAATCCCGCTAATTGTTATAGACCCGCTCAGGATCGAACTTGCCAGGCTTGCCAAATACCATCTTCAGATCAATCCAGGCACGAATGTCGCAGTGCTGAATATGTTTGCATATTACATCCTCACCGAGGGAATGATCGATGAACGTTTCATCAGCTCACGTACAGAGGGTTGGGATGAATTCAAACATTACCTTTTGTCTCAGGATCTGGATACGCTTGAAAGGATATGTGGTGTTGACCGTGAGCTTGTTAAGGCTGCAGCTGTTGAATATGCCTCTGCCCACGCTGCAATGGAATTCCACGGTCTTGGAGTGACGGAACACTGGCAGGCGACCAAGGCTATCACGCTCATCTCCAATATTGCGATGATGACCGGCAACATAGGCAAGCCCGGAGCAGGAGTGAATCCTCTCAGGGGACAGAACAACGTACAGGGAGCAGCAGACATGGGGGTTCAACCCCACCAGGGCGCCGGGTACCTCTCTGTCACAAACCTTGAGAATATTGCCCTGTATACTGATTTTTATGGGGTGAAGCATCCTTCCAAAGTTGGTTACCGCATACCTGAGATGTTTGCGGCTGCGGGCAGGGGTGACCTGAAGGCTATGTGGATCATGGGAGAAGATCTTCTTCAGACTGACCCCAACACCTGTCACGTAAGAAGCTCGCTCGAGGGACTTGAATTTCTCGTTGTCCAGGAGATATTCATGACAGAGACTGCAAGGATTGCCGATGTAATCTTCCCGGCGTCATCATTCCTTGAAAAGGAGGGGACTTTCACCAACGGTGAGAGACGGATACAAAAGGTGCAGAAGGTGGTTGAGCCTCTTGAAGGGACAAAGCCTGACGGTCAGATCGTTGTTGACATGATGAACCTTATGGGTGTCAGCCAGAAGGGCTACTCTGCCGATGTCATTCTGAAAGAGATAGCCGGCATTGTACCCTTCTTCAGAGGCGTGCGTTGGGATGAGCTTGGTAATAATGGCAAGCAGTGGCCGGTAAAGGAAGATGGCACTGACACGAGGATATTACATACGGGGACCTTCAAACGGGGACCGGGTAAATTTCATTCGTGGGACTTTGAGAAGACGCCTGAACTGGCCGAACACGGAGAGAAGTATCCGTATATATTGACTACCGGCAGGCTCCTTGAACACTATAACAGTGGTACAATGACCCGCCGTACTCCAAACAGGGAGCTTGTAAAAGAAGATATACTGTATGTGCATCCGCAGGATGCAAGGATGAAGTCCGTTGTCACAGGCGATTTCGTAAGAATCTTTTCAGCAAGAGGTATGACTACAATGAGAGTTCAGCTGACTGATATCGTCAAGCCGGGTGTCATTTATACTACTTTTCATTTCCCGGAAGCAGCGATAAACTTTCTTACCAGCAGTGTAGGTGATGAATATACACTCACCCCTGAATACAAGGTTGTAGCTGTTGATTTTGAAAAGTCATTTTACGGGATATTCCGGAGGGCTGAATGCAGTTCGGAAATAAAAAATGATTGATTCATGGAT
The DNA here is from genome assembly GCA_025455395.1 of Bacteroidales bacterium. Lineage (GTDB taxonomy): Bacteria > Bacteroidota > Bacteroidia > Bacteroidales > VadinHA17 > SR-FBR-E99. Next base: position 9,418 of record JALOMO010000073.1, on the reverse strand, counting down.
GTACCCCCTTAAAAATAGGGGGTATACATAAAAAGTTAACAAATATTTAATAATATTTTAATTTTCTATAGGGGGTAATCTGTAAATTAATCTATTTTTGTAAAAAAAATAAGATTATGGCAGAATTACGTTTCAGTGCATTAAAGGAGTTATTCACCAGGGAGCCTATAGAGGTTACCATTCCGAAGGAGACAGTATCGGCATACTTTGCCGTCAATGTGTTTGACAAGCTCAAGATGGAGCGCTATCTCTCCAAGGAGGCGTTCAGGGCGGTAATGACTTCTATTGATGAGGGTATTCCCATCACGAGGCAGATTGCTGATCAGGTCGCTACAGGTATGCAGGCCTGGGCTATGGAGAGAGGTGTGACTCATTTTACTCACTGGTTCCATCCTCTGACTGATGCTACTGCTGAGAAGCATGATTCCTTTCTGTCAAGAGGTGACAGGGGCTATATGATCGAGGTATTTTCAGGCGAGATTCTGGTGCAGCAGGAGCCTGACGCATCAAGCTTCCCCAGCGGCGGTATAAGAAATACCTTTGAGGCGCGGGGATATACAGCATGGGATATATCTTCACCGGCCTTCATTGTCGGTACCACGCTTTGTATTCCTACAGTTTTTGTATCATATACTGGAGAGGCACTTGACTACAAGACACCGCTGCTCAGATCACTCGTGGCCCTTGATCATGCTGCCGTTGAGGTGTGCCACCTGTTTGATAAGGATGTAAAGAAAGTTATAGCGACACTGGGCTGGGAACAGGAGTACTTCCTTATTGACGAGGCGCTCTATTATGCTCGTCCCGATCTCATGCTTGCCGACCGAACGCTGATGGGTCATCCTTCTTCCAAGGATCAGCAGCTTTCAGATCATTATTTCGGATCAATACCTGAAAGAGTAAAGGCATTCATGAGAGAGTTTGAGTTTGAAGCCTACAAGCTTGGCATACCGGTCAAGACACGTCATAATGAAGTTGCTCCCAACCAGTTTGAGTGTGCTCCGATTTATGAAGAGGCTAACCTTGCCGTAGATCATAATCAGCTTATCATGGATGTGATGCGCAGGGTTGCTCGCAAACATAAATTCAGGGTTCTGTTCCACGAAAAGCCCTTTGCTGAGATAAACGGTTCCGGGAAGCACAACAACTGGTCTATGGCTACGGACACAGGTGTGAACCTCCTTTCTCCCGGCAAGAATCCAAAAGGTAACATGCAGTTCCTGACATTCCTGGTGAATGTTGTAAAGGCCGTAAATGACAACCAGGAGCTGATCCGTGCCAGCGTGATGAATGAGAACAACTCATACAGGCTTGGTGGTCATGAGGCACCTCCGGCAATCATATCTGTCTTCCTTGGCAGCTATCTCACAAGAATGCTTGAAGATATTGCGAGTAAGGTGAAAGACAAAAAAATGACACCTCAGGAGAAGACTGAAATAAAGCTTGGTCTGGGCAAGATACCTGAGATATTGCTTGACAACACTGACCGTAACCGTACCTCACCATTTGCCTTCACCGGAAACAGGTTTGAGTTCAGGGCTGTTGGATCATCAGCCAACTGCAGCTCAGCCATGATAGTGCTTAATGCTGCCGTAGCACGCCAGTTGCGGGCCTTCATGAAGGAGGTAAATGCCCTGGTTGACAAGGGCAGGAAAAAGGATGAGGCTATTCTTCAGGTTCTGAAAAAATATATAATTGATTCTGACCGTATCAGGTTTGAAGGTGACGGTTACAGCGATGAATGGCATCGTGAGGCCGGGCGGAGAGGACTCTCTTCAGAAATGAGTGTCCCTCTGACGTTGAAATCGTACGTAAACAGCTCTTCAAGAGAGACCCTCCTTGGAACAGGTGTTTTCACAGAGCGTGAGCTTGAGAGCAGGCTTGAGGTTGAACTTGAGAAGTTTACGAAGAAGGTTCAGATTGAAGCCCGTGTGCTTGGTGATCTTGCAATCAACCATATCATTCCCATTGCTGTCGGTTATATGACCACGCTGATTGACAACGTCAGGGGGCTGAGGGATATCTTTGATGACAATGATTATATGAGGCTCGCAGGGGCACGCAAAGAGCTTATTGTTAGCATATCCGATCATATCTCAATGATCAAGAAGCTGGTTGGCGACATGATAGAGGAGCGCAGGAAAGCGAACGTCATTGAAGACCCCTATAAGAAGGCTGTCGCCTATGAGAGCAGGGTGAAGCCCTACCTGGGTGAGATCAGAAACCATATTGACAAGCTTGAACTTGTTGTTGACAATGAGATGTGGCCTCTGCCCAAATACCGGGAGCTGTTGTTTACGAGGTAGGGTTTCCCGGCCGCAATAATATAGTTGCTGCATCGTTAAGATTAATAACAATCATTACTTTTGCATTAAACGAATGCGGCACCGTATGAATAGTTATTTTATCCGGCTTGTGGTACTGCTTATGCTTATACCTCTGGCTCTGAACGCTCAGAAGCAGAAATCGGAACGAGCCTATGCAGCATTTCAGTCAGGGAGCTACTTTGAAGCTATTGACCTGTTTAAGGATGTATACTCCAAGACACGTGACAAACAGATCAAGGCTGACATGGTTTTTATGGTGTCAGAGAGCTACAGGCTGGTCAATGATCCAAAAAATGCAGAGCTGTGGTATAAAAAAGCAGTGAAGTCGGCATTCCCCAAGCCTGAGGCGCAATACTGGCTGGCGGAGAGCACAAAGAAGCTGGGTCGCTATCCTCAGGCTATCGAGGAGTTCAGGAAGTACCGCCAGCTCGTTCCAGGTGATCCGCGTACTGAGCAACAGATCAGGGCATGCGAGCTGGCTATGGAATGGCTTGCCTCACCTGAAGCATACAAGGTTGAGGAACTCAGGGAGGTCAATTCAAAAGACTCGGAATTCAGTCCGGCTTTTGCCCGCGACGACTATGGACTTGTATGGTTCACCTCATCGCGTGATGATGCACAGGGCAATAAGGAACACGGGGCTACCGGGCAGAATTTTACGGATATTTTCGAGACCAGGCTTGATAAGAAAGGCAAATGGAGCACGCCTGTACCTGTTAGTTATCTTAATAGCGAATTTGAAGACGGGGCACCGTCATTTACAGCTGACTATACAGAGGTATTCTTCACCCGTTGCGAAGCCGGCAAACGCGAAAACAAGGGGTGTGTTATCATGTTTTCCATGCGTGAAGGCACACAGTGGTCTGCTCCCGAGAAAATTGAGATTCTTGTTGATTCACTCGTCGCTGCACACCCGGCTGTCACACCTGATGGTTCGACCCTCTATTTTGTGTCTGATATTCCGGGAGGTTTTGGCGGGAAAGACATTTACCGATCAACAAGGAAGTCTGCCGGTAACTCCTGGTCGCGCCCTGAAAATGTAGGGTCTGATATCAACACAAGGGGTAATGAGTTGTTCCCGCATGTCCGCGATAACGGTGTTCTCTATTTTGCCTCTGACGGTCACATTGGGATGGGAGGACTTGACATCTTCAGTGCAGTGCCTCAGGCTGGTGATAAATGGCTTGTGCAGAACATGAGGCCGCCGATCAACAGCAATGCTGATGACTTCGGCATAACATACGAGAGAGAGACTGAGAAAGGATTGTTCAGCTCCTCGCGAAAAGGCAGGGGAGAAGATGACCTTTATTCCTTTGAAATGCCACCGCTGGTATTCAGCATCACCGGGCTTGTAAAGGATGAGAAGACAGGTCAGCCTGTGCCGGGCGCAACTGTGCAACTCATCGCCAGCGACGGAGCAAACATGCAGGCGGAGACTGGAAACGCAGGTGATTTCAAGTTCAGTCTGCGGCCCGAGGTTGACTATATCTTTCTTGCCTCCAGGAAAGGGTATCTAAACGGCAAGGAAAAGGAGACAACGCGTGGTCAGGACAAGAGCCGCGAATTCATGGCCACGATTGTGCTTACACCCATTGACAGGCCGATAGAATTGCCTAACATTTTCTACGACTTTGGCAAGTGGGATCTGCGTCCGGAGTCAATGGTATCGCTCGATAAACTGGTAGAGACACTTAATGATAATCCGAATATCACTATTGAACTGATGTCACACACCGACTCGCGTGACACCGAGGAGTATAACCTCGACCTTTCTCAGAAAAGAGCGCAGTCTGTTGTTGATTATCTCATCGGAAAAGGTATTGAAAGAGAAAGGCTCACCCCCAGGGGCTATGGTGAGGCAAGTCCTAAAGTGGTTGATGCTCTGATAGTTCAGGAATCACCATTCCTCCGGTCCGGGGTCACACTGACCGAGCAATATATAAACACTCTGCAGAATGAAGAGCAGAAGGAGATTGCTCACCAGATCAACCGTCGTACCGAGTTCAGGGTATTAAAGACTGATTATGAGCCGGCAAAATAATACCGCATCACACTTAATATAGTATTATGACTGACAGGTCTCGTTATGCAAGGAGAGGTGTCTCATCAGGGAAGGAAGATGTGCATGCGGCGATCAGCAATGTTGATAAGGGACTTTTTCCGGGAGCTTTCTGCAAGGTAGTGCCTGACATACTCGGAGGTGATCCGGAATACTGCAACATTATGCATGCTGACGGTGCCGGGACAAAGTCATCGCTGGCATATATATACTGGAAGGAGACAGGCGACTTCTCAGTCTGGAAAGGCATCGCCCAGGATGCGGTTGTGATGAACCTTGATGACCTGCTCTGCGTCGGCGCTACCGAAAACATTCTTCTCTCATCAACCATTGGGCGTAACAGGAATCTTATTCCCGGTGAGGTAATAAAAGCGATTATAGAGGGTACCGAGGAGTTTCTCAGCCTGTTGCGAAAGGCAGGCGTCGGCATCTGGTCAACGGGAGGAGAGACGGCAGACGTGGGTGACCTCGTAAGAACAATTATCGTTGACTCAACCGTTACTGCACGCATGCGTCGCAGTGATCTCATATTAAACAACCGGATAAGAGCAGGTGATGTTATTGTCGGGCTTGCCTCTTCAGGTCAGACGACCTGGGAGAGTGAATATAACGGAGGCATGGGCAGCAACGGCCTTACTTCAGCCAGGCACGATATCTTTGATAACTATCTTGCAGGTCTCTACCCTGAGAGCTATGACCCTGCAGTGCCTGAGACACTGGTTTATTCGGGCACGACAAAGCTGAATGATCCTACCCTCGTGCCAGGCATTGACGCCGGAAAGCTTGTGCTCTCACCTACTCGTACCTATGCTCCTGTCATTATAAAGATTCTCGGATCAATGCGGACTGAGATCCACGGCATGGTCCACTGTTCGGGAGGAGGACAGACCAAGGTGCTTCATTTCATTGACAAACTGCATGTTATAAAAGATAACCTCTTCCCTCTGCCTCCTCTCTTTGAGATGATACAGAGAAGCTCTTCAACATCATGGGAAGAGATGTACAGGGTCTTCAACATGGGGCATCGGATGGAGCTCTTCGTTGACCAGAAAGATGCTCAGCCAATCATTGATATAGCTGCCTCATTCAATCTGGAGGCCAGGGTGGTGGGGCGCTGCGAAGCATCTGATTCGAGGAGGCTGACAATTAAAAGCGAATCTGGAGAATTTCAATATTAAGATAAGGTGCAAGGTACATGGTTCAAGGTGCAGGGTGCCAGTCTCCAGGGACTCCTCAGTCCTCAGTCTTCAGTCCTCAGTCTTCAGTCCTCAGTCTCCAGTCTTCAGTCCTCAGTCTCCAGTCTTCGGTCTCCAGTCTTCGGTCTTCAATTCGCAAATCGCATATCCCCCTCTTCCTCAACCTCAACCTTAACCTAGCCTCCTGCTCCTTGCTATCTTCCTTCAATTGATTACCTTTGCACCCTGAAATTAAGTTACAATGGCTAATATTCTTATACTTGAGAGGCTTGAAGGCGTAAAGAGACGATTTGCTGAAGTGGGAGAGCTGCTTACCGCTCCTGATGTAATTTCGGATATGAAGCGTTACATCAGGCTGAATAAGGAATATAAGGAGCTTCAGCCGGTGGTGGAGGCATATAACAGGTACAAGAGCGCACTTGATAACCTGGAGAGCTCACGGGCATTGCTTGCTGCCGAGAAAGATGAGGAGATGCGTGAAATGGCGAAGGCGGAGATAGATACACTCATCAATACCATCCCTGTCATGGAGGAGGAGATAAAGTTCCTGCTCCTCCCTTCAGATCCTGAGGATGACAAGAACGCCGTGATGGAGATACGTGCCGGAACCGGAGGCGATGAGGCTAGTATTTTTGCCGGAGATCTCTTCAGGATGTATTCGAAATATATCGAATCAAGGGGATGGAAAGTTGAACTCAGCACATTCCAGGAAGGCACTGCCGGCGGATACAAGGAGATAGTTTTCAATGTTATAGGTGACGGAGTATACGGCATAATGAAATATGAATCCGGTGTGCACCGTGTTCAGAGGGTGCCTCAGACGGAGACGCAGGGACGGATACATACTTCGGCTGCAACCGTGGCTGTTCTGCCCGAGGCAAGTGAGTTTGACATCGAAGTGCGGAATGAGGATATACGCAAAGACACCTACTGCTCATCAGGACCCGGAGGGCAGAGCGTAAACACAACCTACTCGGCCATCAGGCTGACGCATATCCCGACAGGAGTGGTAGTCACCTGCCAGGATGAGAAGTCGCAGATAAAAAATCTTGAGAAGGCAATGAAAGAACTTCGCACACGTCTTTACAACCTCGAGTATCAGAAATATCTCGACGAGATTTCTCACAAGCGCAAGACAATGGTCTCAACCGGTGACAGGTCTGCCAAGATACGTACATACAACTACCCGCAGGGCAGGGTCACTGACCACCGTATCAACCTTACCATCTACAACCTTCCGGTGGTGCTCGACGGCAACATACAGGAGCTGCTTGACAAGCTGCAGATGGCAGAGAATGCCGAGAGACTCAAAGAAAGCACTAACTGATAACTGCATATGACCTCACAGGAACTTTTCCGTAATATCCTCGACAGGAAGTCATTTCTCTGCGTGGGGCTTGACCCGGAGATATCAAGGCTGCCTGCTTGCGTTGCCGATGCTGATGACCCTATCTTCGAGTTTAACAGGCGGATAATAGATGCGACGCACAGCTATAGTGCCGCATATAAACCAAACTTCGCATTTTATGAGTCATACGGGCAGAAAGGGATGGCCGCACTCGAAAAGACGGTGAAGTACATCAACAAACTCGATACCAACATATTCATTATTGCAGATGCCAAGCGCGGCGACATTGGCAACACATCGAAGATGTATGCCAGGGCCGTCTTTGGCGAGATGCCTTTTGATGCGGTCACTGTGGCTCCTTACATGGGTGAGGATTCTGTGACGCCATTCCTTTCCTATCCGGGCAAATGGGCTGTTATACTTGCGCTTACCTCAAACAGGGGGGCTGATGATTTTCAATATCATACAGGCGATGGCCAGAGGTTATTCGAGCGGGTGCTGACCATCTCCCAGAGGTGGGGTAACACTGACAACATAATGTATGTTGTCGGGGCCACCAGGGCTGAGATGCTGGCAGACATCAGGAAGATTGTTCCTGATCACTTCCTGCTTGTCCCGGGAGTCGGAGCACAGGGCGGCAGTCTTGAGGAGGTGGTGCGATACGGCATGAATGACCGGTGCGGCTTGCTTGTCAACTCATCGCGCGGCATCATATACGCTGACAGCAGTGAGCGTTTTGCCGAGGTAGCAGGGGAGAAAGCCCGTGAGATGCAGGAGGAGATGGCAGGGTACCTTGCTCAGGAGTTTAAAGTCTGAAAGTCCATAAAGTCTGAAGGTCTGAAGTCTGAAGGTCTGAAGGTCTGAAGTCTGTCACTCAGAATTCGATTAATTGCCTATAAGTGGCGCCAGGTTGCGGATGTCGGTCATGCCAAATGACAGTTCAAACCGCCCCAGGTCACACCCGCTGCCGCTACCTTTTTTGCTGTACTCCCTGCATTCATCAAGCCTTTGCTTCATGTACTGCTTGTTCTGCACAGATCTGAACCAGATGAATTGTATTTCAGAGCGAGGCAAGGATCGGTCAAGGTACTCCGGGTTCACCCTCATTATTGCAGGGAAGATACTGTCCTGCTCTCCATATCCCGGTGTTGAAGAGACCCGCGAAAGACCTCCGCCGAAATATGCAGGTTTATTATGGTCTGACTCGGGGATGGCTGCATACTCCTGTTCAAACATTGGTTTCACATATTGTAATGCAACCGCGTCGCTGTTATTATAGAGTTCCTCCTTTGCGGCAGCAAGGGCTTCCCCAACGGTAACCGGGATCCAGTAGGGAGGGCGCTCCGGGTCATAGATCACCCAGCACTCTTTGTCATAGACGTCAATGCCGTAGTCTTTCGTCTCCTTTTTCAGTGGAGCGGTAAAATAGCCGTACTTGGTGTTGTGGCTATCAGCCCATCCGGGAATAAGATCGTTGATATACAATGACCATTCGGGCGGTTCAATCGAGTTGAACACAACTTTTCCCTCCTTTGAAAAGAAAAAAGATGAGAACTCAAAGCTAATCCTTGAAGGCACCCCGTACCATTCGTTTCTTTTACATGTCATAGACATTGTATATATTCTTGCCCTTCCGTTAAAGCCTTTAATATCGCTGAGGACAGGATTTTGCATTACAACAGCAACCACCTCTTTGATCTTTTCGAGATTGGCAGAAACCTCGGCTTTTGAGAATCCACAATCAGCTGTTGTATAGTCTGTCCTGCTTAGGATCTCGAATGTTCCGGGTCTTTGCGAAAGATCTTCCTGGGCATTGACAACTGAGTGAATAGCAATCAGAATGGCAGTAAAAAACAGAACACTTCTTTTCATATTACGGTTATTGACAATAATTGGCGGGTCAGTGTAAAGTCAGTTTTCAAATTCATTTAGCAACTGTAATACATTCCGGGTCTAAAAACCTATTACATCCTTGCTCTCACCTTTCGGTCCTTCCATCACGGTGACAGTTCCCTCATAGTTTTTCCCAATTGCACCAATCCTGCCGGTTACTTCTCCTTTAACACCCACATCAAGATCACCATTAGCATGTCTTGTCATTGTAAATCCGGCGGTAGCTTCAGCTTTTGCAAAACCTACTCCCGCGTCAACGCCGACGCCGACGAATGCTGTAGTGCTTTTGTTGACGAAGTTCTTTTTCAACGAAAAAGCGGCACCTGCGGCACAACCGAACTCCACACTTTCACAATCAAATGCTATGCTGCATATCGCAAGTCCGACATCTACTTTCTTATCCGGTGGACAATGGTTACCCTTAGGCTCTTTCTCTTCTACTTCTTCAGGTGGTAAGGCAGCAGGATTGGCATAGCGGATGGCCCCATCCGGAGCATCCGCAATGATGATACCGGAGATGGACTGATCCAGGGAGGTCTGCAGCTGGGCCATGGCCTTTTGCCGCTCCATCTCGGCCTGCCGGCGGGCAGTCACG
>JALOMO010000072.1 GCA_025455395.1 Bacteroidales bacterium | reverse complement strand
GCTGTCACAAGAATCAGCTTAGCCTTTGAGGCTTTGGCATCATCAATAAACGACAACGGAATCTTGGCCTTATACTTGCCGTAAAGCTCCAGGTCATCCCGATGGAAGACATTAACCTTCATTTTACCGGTGACCTTGCGGCGGTTGAGAAGGCTCACAACCTGCTGGCAGCAATGATAGACAATAACCTTCAGTCAGGTGAAGGTAACCTGGGGCTTGATTCCAGGACTATATCATGGAAGAGGGTCATGGATATGAATGACCGTGCCTTGCGCGGAATGGTAATCGGTCTGGGAGGTACTGCACAGGGCATACCAAGGGAAACGGGGTTTGATATCACTGCTGCTTCAGAAGTGATGGCTATTCTCTGTCTTGCAACAAGTATCAGCGACCTGAAGACACGACTGGGGAACATCTTTATTGGCTATACATATACAGGCAAGCCGGTCTTTGCCCGTGACCTGAGGGCTCAGGGCGCCATGGCAGCATTGCTGAAAGATGCCATCAAGCCGAACCTTGTGCAGACCCTTGAAGGTACACCTGCAATAATTCACGGAGGTCCGTTTGCCAACATTGCACAAGGTACCAATTCTATCCTGGCAACACGCATGGGACTTTCAATGAGTGATTATGTGGTCACCGAAGCAGGTTTTGCCAGCGAGCTGGGCGCCGAGAAGTTCTTCAATATAAAATCACAGATAGGGAAGCTGAAAACAAACGCTGTTGTGATAGTCGCCACAATAAGGGCACTCAAATATCATGGTGGTGTTAAGATCTCGGAGCTCGCAAAGGAGAACCTGGATGCGCTAAGACTTGGCTTTGAAAACCTTGACAAGCATGTTGAGAATATGCATTATTACGGATTCAGGCCTGTTGTTGCTATTAACCGTTTTGACACCGATACAGACTCAGAGATTGAACTTCTAAAGAAATATTGTGAGGAACACAATGTACGCGTCTCGGTAAATACTGCATGGGCTGACGGAGGCAAAGGAGCAGTTGAGCTTGCCAGGGCGGTGCTGGAAGCCGCCGAAGCATGCGCAGACTGTTTCACACCTCTATATGATCTCTCCTGGCCGCTTGAAAAGAAGATAGAGACTATTACAACGCTGATGTACGGAGCCCGGAATGTAGAATATACACTTGAGGCAAAGGAGCAGATGAAAAAGATTGCCGAGCTTGGTCTTGAAAACCTGGCTGTATGCATTGCCAAAACTCAGAAATCACTTTCTGATGACCAGACCAGAAGAAACAGGCCACGTGATTTCACTGTCAGGATAAGGAAGGTGGAGCTTTCATCCGGAGCAGGTTTTGTTGTTCCGATTGCGGGTGCTATAATGCGTATGCCCGGATTGCCGGCAATACCTTCGGCTGAGAAGATAGATATTGACGATAACGGTCAGATAAGCGGATTATTCTGAGGAAGAGATATCCTGATATTTCTGCAGTGGTGCTCACCGGGGGTAAAGGTTCACGTATGGGAGGCATCAACAAAACTCTTATTGAGGTTGGAGGGAAAACAATAATTGACCGTGCAGTCAATCTTCTGACGCCCTTGTTCAGCGAGGTAATTCTCGCCGGTTGGCCGGTGGGGCAGAGCCTGCCGGCAGGTACAATATCCGTATCTGATAATTATCCCGGGAAGGGTCCGCTGGCAGGCATCGAGGCTGCCATGAAGAGCTCGCGGACACCATTTATATTTGTTTTTGGTGGCGATATGCCATCACTATCCGGGGAGCTCATCGCCATGCAAATAGAAAAGTTCGCCGAAAAACCGGCTGATGTGTTCGTTCCCCGTATCGGAGACCTGATCGAGCCGCTTCACACTATATGCAGCTGTTCTATTCATTCTTCACTCGAAGCCTACTTGAAATCAGCCCGGAAACCTGCCGTAAGGGATTTCTTCTCACTTGTCAATGTCAGGTATTTTGACCTCCCCGAAACCGATGAATACCTGAGGGTTTTTACAAATATCAATACCCCCGGAGACCTTCCTGGATGAAGGTTAACAAGACAACTTTATTAATTCAATGATGCCGGAGGCCGTCTACGCAAAAAGGCAGATATAGCCTGCAAGGTCGACTCCTGCCTGGTTAAGATGCACCGGCGGAAGGGAACTGTGAATTATCTGTCACCCTTTCAGGGCTCTGATTATATCTCTGTGACCACCCCCGGCTCACGCCGGGGGTTATGCATCTTTCGTCACTTCGTGACGATGCTCCTGCAGAGCTTTCAGCACCTGCCGGTGCTGTTTGTGGAATCATTCTGATATGCACAGCTAAAGCCCGTAAGGGCGACATATGAATAACCGCGGGTGGAATCCGTCAGCTGACGGATGGAACCCGTGGCATGAGAGAGTCCCCCACAATACCTCTGAGCCCCGAAGGGGCGACAGATCACTAAGGGAAATACTGTTCATTGACCTGTACACCATTCTCCGTCAGGAGCTTCCTGTATTCATCATTAAAAGATGATTTTTTGTGATGCTCCTGCTGGTTCCTGATATAGTCGATGACCACACCTGAATCAAGGTATGAGCACGACAGGGCAGCATATCCTTCTGACCAGCCCTCAAATTCCGGGAATTTGCCACTAGTCTTGATCCACAGAGAGCTGTTTGATTTTATGTCTCTGACAAAATCAGCCAGAGCAATAGAAGGATGAATATCAGTCAGTAAGTGTATATGATCTTCAATGCCATTGATCTTGTATAGTTTAGAGTTTTTTCCTCTTATTATACCACCGATGTAGGCATATAGATCACTTGCGTATTCCTGACACAGAGAAGGCTTACTGTCTTTAGTCCTGAATACAATGTGATACAGGAGCTGACGATAGCTTGACATAATTGTAAATATTAGTTGATAGCAGCGAGTAAAAGACTAATGTACAAAGGTTTCTGTTAGGATACAAATTTTTCTTTCGCCCCTGCAGGGCTCTATTTCTTTATCTGCACCTGCCCCCGGCTCACGCCGGGGGTTATTCACCTTTCGTCACTTGGTGACGATGCTCCTGCGGAGCTTTCAGCACCTGCGGGTGCTGTTTGTGGAATCATACTAATATGCACAACTACAGCCCGTAAGGGCGACAGGTGCATAACCGCGGGTGGAATCCGTCACTGACGGATGGAACCCGTGGCAGGAGTGTAAAAACTACCGTATAAGCCCTGCAAGGGCGACATATGACTTGCGAACAGCAATCCTAAAAACAGAAAGTCTCTCTTTCTTATAAAAAAAAAGAACATGAGGCTTGCAAGAGGAAGAAGACAGGCAAGATGTGATGAGCGATTTTATTCTTAAATTTGGAATGAATCCAAAATATACTGTCATGAGAAGATGTCTCATTATCATCGCGTTGGTTTCCTCGGTCATGACTGCCTGCAATAAATATCATGACTACAGCGATGCCGTATGGCACGAGAAGGATTTGCCAGATTGGGAGAATCTTCAGGTAAACACAATGAATACCGAGAAGCCTCATGCCACAATGGTCAGTTACCCTGACAACGCAACTGCAGTGGCCGCCGGATGGAGAGAGTCTGAGAATGTTATGTCGCTTGACGGAAGATGGAAATTCTATTATTCTGACAAACCGGCCGACAGACCATACTGGTTCTTCAAAAATGACTTTGACACAAGGTCCTGGAATGAGATTGATGTTCCATCTACCTGGGAACGTGAAGGCTACGGAACCCCATATTATGTAAATATAGGGTACCCTTTCAAGGTCAATCCTCCCTTTATTGATCATTCTTATAATCCTGTTGGTTCATATAAACGTACCTTTACCATTCCCTCTTACTGGAAGGATAAAGAGGTGTTTCTTACATTTGACGGGGTCAGTTCTGCCTTTTATGTCTGGATAAACGGCGAGCTTGCCGGCTACAGTGAAGACAGCAAGTCGACTGCTGAATTCAATATTACCTCATTCCTCAGAAAAGGGAAGAACAATATCGCCGTGGAGGTTTACAGGTGGTGTGACGGAAGCTATCTTGAAGACCAGGATTTCTGGAGGTTAAGTGGCATACAGCGCTCTGTCTGGTTGCATGCAAGACCAGTCTCTTATATTCGTGATTATTTTGCAAAAGCCACACTTACAGATAATTACATAGATGGAGATCTTGACCTCATGGTTGAGTTGGCAAATAAAGAGAAAAGACCTGCTAACCTGCGTCTTGAAACGGGGTTATATGAGGGAACGGCAAAGATTTTCGGTAATGTCACGAGTGCCGAAGCTGTTGCTGATACTGCCATAATTGTTCTCAGGGCTGAGGTCCCTGAGGTAAAACAATGGTCGGCTGAGTCACCATCACTCTATACACTTGTACTGACTCTTGCTGATAGCCGAGGCAGGGTCCTTGAAAGTGTCAGCAGCCGTATTGGTTTCCGTACTTCGGAAATAAAGGGGACACAGTTTCTGGTAAATGGCAGGGCAGTTCATCTTAAGGGTACAAACCTTCATGAGCACCATACTGTTAAAGGCCACACTATAGATGAAGACCTGATGCTTAAGGATATAAAGCTGATGAAGATGCATAACATCAATGCGGTCCGGACATCACACTATCCACAACCCGAACGCTTCTATGAACTGTGCGATCTTTACGGTCTTTATGTTATTGATGAAGCTAATATTGAATCTCATGGCATCGGTTACGATAAGGATAAGACTCTAGGGCATAAGCCTGAGTGGCTCAGTCAGCATATGTTTCGAACAATGCGGCTGGTAGAGCGTGATAAGAACCACCCATCAGTTATTACATGGTCGCTCGGCAACGAGGCCGGCGACGGGCAGAATTTTGTGACAACATATAAATGGATCAGGCAGCGCGACAATACACGGCCGGTGCAATATGAAAGAGCTGAGCACAGCACAAACACACCCGAGAGGCACACTGACATATGGTGTCCGATGTACCCGTCTGTTGAAGAGATTGAAAATTATGCGCTCAATGCTGGCAAACCAGGTTTTGACCGGCCTCTTATAATGTGCGAATACGCCCACTCTATGGGTAACAGCACCGGCAACCTCCAGGATTACTGGGATGTGATTGAAAAATATGATATCCTTCAGGGTGGCTTTATCTGGGACTGGGTTGACCAGGGGCTGCTTGAGACAAACGAGGAGGGAGAAGAGTATTATGCCTATGGCGGCGATTACGGAGCAGAGGGATCACCGAGTGACGGCAACTTCTGCTGTAACGGGTTGGTGGGGCCAGACCGAACACCTCACCCTGCCCTCATGGAGGTAAAGAAAGTATACCAGTATGTCGGCTTCAGTCCTGCAGACCTGACGAAAGGAGTGGTGACCATCACAAATAAGTATGACTTTACCAGCCTTTCTCTCTTTACAATAAACTGGGAGGTAATGGCTGACGGTGTATTGTATCGTTCCGGCCACCTTGACCAGCTGGATATTAGCCCGGGAGGATCATCAACTGTGGAGATACCTTACGGACCCATCACTCCCGAACCCGGAGTTGAATATTACCTCAATATCTACCTTTCAAGGTCTGATGAATGGGGAATAGTACCGCAGGATCATCTCTATGCATCAGAACAGATGTTACTTCCTTTCAACACCCCGGAAACACTTGCCGAAGAAGATAATATGGCACTCCTTAATCTCACGAACAGGGAAGAAGAGCTTGTGGTTGCTGGTGAAGGATTTGCAGTAGTCTTTGATATGTCTGCCGGTGTGATGAAATCGTTCAGCGTGAGGGAGAATGAGCTTTTTATCTCCGGGTTACGGCCAGATTTCTGGCGTCCTCCGACTGACAACGACTACGGCAACGGTATGGAAATCAGAAATGCTGACTGGAAAGAGGCTGGTAAGAAAGCAATCCTGAAGTCAGCACAGGTTACGCAAACAGGCATGAGCAGCGCAGTGGTGAAGTTTACACATGATATTCCCGGTCTTGATGAAAGAAAGATAGCTTCGCTGGTGACAACATATACGGTTCATGGTACTGCCATTGTGGATGTTGATTATAGTCTCACCAGGACTGATATGAAGCTTGAAGAGTTGCCCCGTGCAGGGATGCAGATGCAGATGCCCGAAGAGTACACAGACCTTTCATGGTATGGAAGAGGTCCGCATGAGAATTATGCCGACAGGAAGAGCTCTGCGTTTGTGGGGTTGTACGAGAGCACTGTGGCAGAGCAGTATGTGCCCTACGTCAGGCCCCAGGAGAATGGCTATAAGACTGACACACGGTGGATGACAATCACCGACAGCAGAGGCTTTGGCCTGCGCTTTGAAGGGAAACCTCTCTTCAGCTTCGCAGCGATGAACTACCTGCATGATGACTTTGAATCACCGGGCAATCTTTCTACATACAGACCTGATGCAATCCTGGTCAACACACATATAGACGATGTCAGACCACGTGACCTGGTACGGATCAATATTGACTACGGCCAGATGGGTGTCGGCGGTGACGACTCATGGGGTGCACGGACACATGACAAGTATTCACTGCGTGATAAAAGGTATGATTACTCCTTCAGGATCGTACCGCTGACAGGTTCTGATTGACAGAACTGAAAGCAGCAATTCTCATTCTCCCGGGTTGATCTCTACCTTAAGAGTGCTGCTGCTTCCCGTGATTATGTTGCTTACATTGTAGGTAACAGGTTCTGCCAGGAACTTAATGTCAGCTTTCACGATGACGGCTGAACGGGCTGGCAGTCTGATATTTGCAGGTGCGCCTGCCGGTCCTCCTGCCAGTTCCATCGGTAAGTCTGAATGGTTTACAAGCTCAAACCATAGGAATTTGTCATCCTTCTTAAACGGAGCTGTGACACTCACCGCAGCTCTGAACAGCGGTTCAGTGTACTCTTCAAATCCGGCGAGGGAGTCGCCGTACCAGACAGCAGTACGACCTGCAAACACTGCCTCACGGAGGGCTTCGTAACTTCTTTCTTTTGCAAAGACAAGTGTAACGGGTCTATGTGTATAATCAGGTGTCTTATAGGCTTCACTAATTATGCCGTGAACATCACTGTTGCCCATTACGGCAAGTTTGTGATCACGGCACATATCCATAACAAGTGGATAATGCTCATATTCATTGAAATACTCAATTCCATGAAGCCACCCTTTTTTTATGAGCTCAAGATGAACAGGGTACAGCTTGGGTATTCCATCTTTCTCCTGAGCTTTCCATCCCGGATGATTGTATTCAATAAAGGCACCCTGTTTTACAGCGGCTTCAACAGCTGCCATGAAGTCGGATGTATCTATGGGATTGGCATCATTGATGAAGAGTGCGTTAAAATGGCCGGGAGGCATGCTCCGTGTTATCTCGGTGCCATGGACAAGTATAATATTCAGGTCCTTTGCCCTGGCCTGGCTTATCTCCCAGGCTGCATTATGGTTTATTGGGATATAATTCTTTTTGGGCTGATACTCAATATGGTCAGTGATGGAGACAGCATCAAGACCGTCTCTCCATGCTTCATCAAGTCTTAGCAGGGGCCAGACATTGCCATCGGAAAAAACGGTATGCATATGAAAATCACACTTCAGGGTTACATAACCCGGTATGTCGGGCATGCTCAGCACCTTCCGCTGTGCGTTTAGGGTCAGTGTGCCCAGCAGAATCGCTGCAAGCAGAAACAGTTTTGGCTTCATATTGTATGTTATTTGTCCTTACGCTTCGCTCTGACTGAAGGTCTGAAGGTCTGAGGGTCTGAAGTCTGAAGGTCTGAATGTTCCTCGTTCCTTATTCCTTGTCATCTTAAACCTATTCGACAATCGCAAATCGCAAATCGCAAATCCTCCATGCTCCACTCTCCACGCTCTGCGCTCTACTGGTGCCTGCTATTCCCGTCAACCTCCCTGCCCCTGAGGATCAGTCTGTCATACAGGAAAAGCAGGATACTTGCAGCAACCGCTATTCCTGAAAAGATAATCCAGACCTTTGAAGGATTATATGTTTGCCACAGATATGCTGTGAGTTGCTGTGAGTCCATACCGAAAAGCTCCTGTGCCCTGGCAAAATAATCTGTCTGGGTGAATGAGCCTGATATATCAGGGATGTCAAAACCCCTCTCTGTTACTGCCTTTTTAAGCAGGAAGAGCTTGTCTGCCATTACCTCGTAAGGTTTGCCTGACACCCATCCGGCTGCAATATGTCCGAAAGCTATCGGCAGGAAGGCAGTACCCATATAAAGTGCTTTTCTGTCTGAGGGGGCTATCCGTCCGATGTACTCCTGTGTCTTGGGTGATGAAGCCATCTCACCGATACCAAAAATAAGGACGCCAAGTGCTATCAGCCATGGATTCAGGTTAGTAAACATCATGGCCAGACCGAAAGCCAGGATAAAAATCCCGGTCATTATCGAGTTCAAAGGTCTCACCCTGGCAGTTACAGAGGAGACAATAAGCTGAAAAAGAATTATATAGAATGAAGCCAGACTTGATATGGTAACAGTGGTAATACTTCCCGGCTCGAGACCCAGGGTAACAGCCATTTTATCGAGGTTTACCCATGCCTCCATGAAGACCGGGAATGAATAGTAGAGCTGGTTATAGGCAGTCCAGAAGACACCAATGATCAGCAGGAAGAGCACATATTTCCAGTCTATCAGTGTAACACCAATATTCCTGAATGCTATACCGAGATTCTGAAACAATGATTTACCATTGGCTTCAACTGCAGGTTCCTTATAAAAGAAAAAGACAAAAATATAGTTCATGGCCATGGCTGCAATTGAAACATAGAACACTGCATCCCAGCTGTTTTTATAGATCATGCTTGAGACAAACGGACCGATGAAGCCTCCTATGTTCACTACCATGTAAAATATCCCAAAACCTACGGATGAGGTCTCCCTGTCGGTCACCCTGGCAACGGTTCCTGATATGATGGGTTTGAACATTGCGCCCGCGACTGCAAGGAGAATAAAGGCAGCGAATATTGTTCCAAATGTCTCGAATCTGCTGAGCATGAAGAATGAGAGGATGTAGGTGGTGAAAGAGAGTATCAGCATTTTCTTATAACCTATCCTGTCTGCAATGGCGCCGGAAATTACAGGCAGAAAATAAAGAATCATTGAACCGGTGCCCATGATTGTTCCTTTCTCGACGTTTGAGAAGCCAAGAGCGCCGTCCTCCTTTGCAGATGTAAGATAGAGGGCAAAGAAACCGTTGTAGAATCCGTACCAAGCCCAGCGTTCGAAAAGTTCAATGATGTTTGAGATCCAGAAGACTTTCGGGAACTTTTTTATTACATGGACGAATTGACTCATAAGGTTATTATTTGCGGGCTTAAAGTAGTGAAATTAATGACAGAACCTAATTTCCGTTTCATACTTTGTTTTCAGGCAACCTCTCGGAGTAGAAGTAGGCAATTCCTTTATCTGCATCATCCCAGGTGAAACTCCTTCTACCCCTGAAGGCTGACATAAAGCCGATAAGAACGGCATCTCCTGCACACATCGTCGTATGAACGAACAGGGTCATTGAGAGTACCCATTGCAACCACGATGTGGTGAATATTATCGCTGCTGAGAGGCCGGCAGTGATTACAGCGAAAGGGGAAAGCGCAACCAGGGAAAAAAGTGTAAAACCTGTTACAAAACGGTGAGCTGTGACAAAGACAATACCCTGCCTCAGGTCAGCGCCGAAACGGATGTCTCTTGCTCCTGAGAGCCTGTAGGGAATCAGATGCAGCCCCTCATGGAATGGTATGAGAAGTATAGGGAGACCAATAAGACCTGTCAGCAGACCTTTTATTATACGCGGGTTCTCAGGAGTGTCTGAGAGACCTGGCCAAAACCAGACAGTAAGGAAGGCAGAGATCACCAATACTATCCAGATAAATAGTGCAGGAAGTGTAAATGACGATAACCGGCCAATTACAAATGTTCCTATATCATTATACGGGAGTGTCAGCACTTTTTCGAAGCATGACCCGGACTCGAGCTCTTCTATTGTTGGGGTACCAGACATCTATTGACAATGGTATGAGTATAAGATTTCCCTTTATGTGAATATAGCTCAGTTTTATCATGTTGTGCCTTTTTTGGCACGACAATTGGTTAAATTTGCAATAAATTATGTTACGGCTGATAAATATATTGCTTTTTAATCTCCTTTTTGTACCTCTTTTCTGCCAGGTGCCACCGGCAGCTGCAGCTGATACTGCCGGTGGTGTATCATATCTTCTCAAGAGTGCAACATTCGATGGTCAGACATACCCTTATGTTGAGCTGAAGGAGATTACTATATATGGTAAAATGCCGCGCCAGGTGAGGTTTGACTATCGCAGGCACGCGCGCATGGTCTATAATATACGCAGGGTCTACCCATATGCACTCATTGTCAGGGATGAGCTGGGACGAGTAAACAGGTTGCTTGAGACTATGCCGGGAGAAAGGGATCAGCGTAACTTCCTGCAGCAGTATGAAAAGGATATCTTCAGGGAGTATGAGGATGATATGCGCAAGCTCACCTTCACTCAGGGAAAGATACTATTGAAGTTAATAGACCGCGAGACTCAGAATACATCCTATGATCTTATAAGGCAATACCGGGGAAAGTTCTCAGCCGCATTCTGGCAGGGCATCGCCCGCATCTTCGGGGCTAACCTTAAGGCAAACTACGACCCGACAGGGGAGGATTACCTGATAGAACAGATACTGATTGAGATTGAGGCGGGCCGGTTGTGACCCTGCAGCACGCTATCATTTCCCGTTAATGAGTTCGCTGATAGCCTTTACAACGGCATCTGCGTCATCTGCAATATCTGATATCCTGGAGTTGAGCATATAACATGGCGCCGTGACGATACTGTTCTTCCTGTCGATTGTCACCTCTCCATGGTGTCTGTTCTCATGCTGAGCCCCCAATGATTTAATATCAGAGGCTGTGGAGGCATCATCACCTACTGTAACGGTCACTTCACCCAGCACCTTTGCAATAAGGACAGGTGAGATGCACAGTGCTCCAATAGGCTTGCCAGCCTTGTGAGTTGCTCTTATTGCTGATTCAACCACCCGGTCAACCTTGCAGTCTGTACCATCAAAGGCATAAGTACATAGATTCTTTGCCACTCCGAATCCTCCCGGGAAGATGAGAGCATCAAAATCTTCCACCCTGTATTCCGTGAGAGCCCTGATCTTGCCCCTGGCTATCCGCGCTGCCTCAGCCAGCACGTTCCTCGACTCGTCAGACACTCCCCCTGTGAGGTGATTGATTACGTGATGCTGCATCACATTGGGAGCGAAAATCTGGTATGAACCTCCTGCCTTGTCGAGGGCATAGAGTGTCATCACCGCCTCATGTATCTCTGCGCCGTCGTAAACGCCGCATCCTGATAGAACAACCGCTGCTTTCATATATCATTCCATAATAAAATACTAAAGATAATAAAATGAGCCTTCATCCAATAATTTCAGTGATCAGGCAGCATCAGAAATGCTATTATGCAGTTAAAATTCAAAAAAAAACATGAAAAAGCACAAATGCAAAGAAAAAATTCTAATTTTGGAGATTGTCATTCAGAAAATGCGAACAGGCAGATACCTGCAGCGTTTTTGAAAATGGCATTTGTAACCTAAACCTTTTTGTTAAACTAAAACTCTGATCTATGAACAGATTGAAACTGTTGATCGCATTGTTTGTGTTTACGGGCTTTTCTGCCCTGATGGCCCAAACGGTGACGATTAAAGGTACTGTTACCTCAGCCGATGATGGGCTTCCCATCCCTAGTGTTGCTGTGACAGTAAAAGGTACCACGCTTGGTACACTAACCGATTTCGATGGAAAATACTCCATCACGGCACCTTCCGGTGCACAAACCATGACATTCACTTTTGTGGGAATGAAAACTGTGACTGAGACTATCGGTGGCAGGGCAACGATTGATGTTGTGATGCAGACTGACATGCTTGGTCTTGACGAAGTGGTTGTCACAGCTCTCGGTATCACGAGAGAAAAGAAAGCCCTTGGTTATTCAGTCAGCGACGTTAAGGGTGACGCTGTAGCGAACACAAGGGAGACAAACATTGTGAACGCACTTCAGGGCCTTGCCCCGGGCGTGCAGATCACAAGGGCGTCATCATCAGTAGGTTCTTCTTCACAGATACTTATCAGGGGTATTAAGTCATTCGGTGACAACCAGCCTCTGTGGGTAGTTGACGGAACACCAATCTCAAACTCAGCATCTGGCGCAGGTCAGTACGGTGGTGTTGACTTTGGTAACAACGCCGCTGACATCGACCCCGAGAATGTCGAATCAATTTCGATTCTTAAGGGTGCAAACGCAGCAGCTCTTTATGGCAGCCGCGCCCGTAACGGTGTTGTGCTTGTTACTACCAAAAAAGGAAAAGCAGGCCAGGTAAAAGTAAGCTTCAGCAACAGTACAGCATTTGACCGCGTAGCTTATCTCCCGACCTACCAGAACGAGTATGGTCAGGGTACCGGCGGAAGTGAATTCAACTGGGCTGAGGCCGGCGAAGGACTTTCATACCAGCAATATTGCGAGGAGAATGCATTCACATACGTTGACGGTATGGGTGGTGGCGTTTTCGACTTCTATGATGAGTCATGGGGACCAAGACTCGATGCAGGTCTGTTACTGGCCCAGTTCAACTCACCGTATGATGAGGAGACCGGAACATATACACCGACTCCATGGATCTCTCATCCTGACAACGTGAAGTCCTTCTTCGAGACTGGTCTGACGATGTCAACAAGCCTTTCACTTGAGGGCGGTAACGATGTATTCTCCGGCCGCCTTAACTTCACCAACCAGACTGAAAGAGGTATCATACCTAATACAGATCAGGACAGGAACCAGCTTGGCCTTTCAACAACAGCCAATATCAGTCCCAAACTTCAGGCTGTCGTAAACATCAACTATGCCATTACAACCAATGATAACCTGCCTGGACAGGGCTATGATGAGAACAACATCATGCAGTCTATCGGCGGTTGGTTTGGTCGTCAGGTTGACATGACTGACCTGAAGGAGAACTGGAAAACATGGGGCCCGAACGGAATGCCCTACAACTGGAACAGCAACTACCACAACAACCCATACTGGACTGTTTACAAGAACACCACCTCACGTAAGAGGGAGAGGGTTTACGGTAACATTTCCCTTTCATACCAGCTTACTGACTGGCTCAGCCTTATGGGACGATACGGGGTTGACTACTACAACGAGTACCGTAAATCAGTTACCTATGAAGGTTCAATCGAGAGTCTTCCAGGCAACGGAGGTTACTTCAGCCAGAATAACCGTGACAACAAGGAGGCTAACGCAGATTTATTCCTGAATTTCCAGAAGGATTTCGGAACAAGATTCCAGCTCAGCGGTAACATTGGTGCGAACTACAGGAGGGTAGACTATAATTATTCTGCTTTAAGCGCAGCACAGCTTACTGTTCCAAACTGGTTTGACATAGCAAACGTTAAGGGTACCCCCGGAACTGATATGTATATGTCAGAGTACGAGTCAAACAGTATCTTCGCATCTGCCAACATCGGTTACATGAACCAGCTCTTCCTTGATCTGACTGCCCGTAATGACTGGAGCTCAACACTGCCTCCGGCAAACTGGAGCTACCCATACTGGTCAGCTTCTCTTGGCTGGATCTTTACCGAAACCTTCGGGCTTGGTGGTGATATATTGTCATATGGCAAGCTTCGTGCAAGCTATGCCAAGGTTGGTAGTGATACCTCTCCTTATCAGGTATTGAATGTTTACAACTCAGTTTCTCCTGCATACAACGGGATAACACAGTTTGACTACCCGTCAAGGATATCTCCGGCAAACCTTAAACCTGAGCAGACAGCCTCAACAGAATTTGGTCTTGAGATGAAGTTCTTCAATAACAGGCTCGGTTTCGATCTGTCATACTTCAACATGGTGACTACCGACCAGATCATGACAGTTAACGTTTCAACATCAAGCGGGTTCTTAACCAAAGCCATCAATGCTGGTGAAATTGAAACAGGCGGTTTTGAAGTTGCCCTTTCAGGTGAGATTATCAGAAAGAGTGATTTCATGTGGTCTGCAATAATTAACTGGACGAAGACACAGACAACTGTCAATGAACTTGCTCCAGGCGTAACAAGTTATGTTCTTAACTCTTCATGGTCTCCCACTACAATAGAGGCCAGACCTGGTGAACCATTCGGACAGATCTACGGTATTGCTTACCTGAGAGACGAGGATGGCAACAGGCTTGTTGAAGACGGTTACTACCAGGCAACTTCTTCTCCTGTCGTTTGTGGTAACACTCAGCCTGACTGGATCGGTAGCATGAACAACATGTTCAAATACAAGAACTTCAATGCAAACGTCCTGGTTGACGTGAAGTGGGGAGGTGACCTCTATTCAGTGACAAAGTGGTTTGGTGACTATGCAGGCATTACAGAAGCCACTGTTAAGAATAACCTTCGTGAGACAGGCGCTATTGCTGACGGTATTGATGTTGCAACCAACCAGAAGAATGAAGTTGCAGTTGATCCTGAGTACTTCTTCGGCGATTACTGGGGCAAGACTGAGCCTGCCGTTATCGACGGTACATATATCAAACTTCGCGAGATCAGCATTGGTTATGACATCAGGCTGAAGAATTCTTTCATCAAAATGCTTAATATTGGTATTTACGGAAGAAACCTTGCGCTTCTCTATCGTGATCCTAGCAACGACATCAGGATTGATCCTGAAGCCGCCTATGGTACGGGCACCGCTGCAGTTGGTGTTGAACAGTACACTCTGCCTCCGGTACGCACAACAGGGTTCAAGTTGAGAGTTGACTTTTAATTAAAAACCCTAAAAAGAATTAGAAATGAAAAAGATAAAATTACTTGGAATTCTCTTCATCTCTCTCCTTATACTTGGTAGTTGCACTGAAGGCTGGGAGGATATGAACACTGATCCCAACAGTACGGATGACGCTCCGGCAGAGAACATTCTTATAAATGTTCAGCGTGGGATAGCAAACACACTTGGAGATGTCTGGTGGACAGGAAACAATACGAGTTCATATGCCGGACATATAGCAAAGATCCAGTATATCGATGAGAACAGGTACCAGGAGCGTGACGTTATTATCGAGCGCTGGGGTACACTCATGGGTTACCAGGTTGACCTTAACAAAATTGTAGCTAAGGCACAGGCTTCTGAGAATGCTGCAATGGAAGGGGTAGCTCTGACAATCAAGGCAATGCTCTGGCAGATAATGACTGATACCTATGGTGCAATACCTTTCACTGAAGGCGCCAAAGGTGAAGATGGTGTATTGCAGCCGGCATATGACAGCCAGCAGACTGTTTACACGGCCCTTCTTGCCATGCTTGAGGAAGCCAATACCTTGCTTGCTGAAGGTGGCACTATCAGGAATGACATCTGGAACGCCAACAGCGTAGCACTCTGGCGTAAGTTTGCCAACTCACTTCATCTGAGAGTTGCAATCCGTATGTCAAAGGTCAACGCTGCCACTGCGAAGACTGAGCTGCAGAAGATTCTTGTAACAAGCCCCGGAACATACCCGGTCCTTTCATCAAATGCCGATGAGGTAACACTCAACTGGTTCGGTACGAGCCCATACTGGGAGCCGTTCTACGGTGATCAAAGGAGCCGTGATGACCATGGCATGTGCAAAACCTTCATCGATGCTCTTCTGGCAACCAGTGACCCGAGGATTGGCGAGTTCGCATATCCCGCAGCATCCGACGGTGTTTACAGGGGTGTCCCTGCAGGTATGACAAATGCTCAGCAGCAGCAGAATCCTCTTAACACAATCAGCAGGATCGGCTTACGTTATCGCAAGTCACCTACAGGTGCGACATATTTCATGCGCTATGCTGAGGTTAAGTTTATTGAGGCTGAGGCATACGAGCGTGCAGACCTCCTCAACAATGCCGCATCAGCAGAGGCAGCATATACTGCAGGTATTGTTGCATCATGTACAGAGCATGGCGTTGCCTCCGGTGCAATCAATACGTACCTGACTAACGCCAACGTCGCATGGGGTACCGTAGGGTCATGGGGATACACCAACCTGCAGAAGATACATTACCAGAAGTGGGTATCTCTCTTCAAGCAGGGTCATGAGGCATGGGCTGAGACCCGCCGTACTGACATTCCTCTGATGTCTCCTGCTCCGGGAGCTGTTCCGGCATCTATCCTGACAAACCATAACAGACCTCCTTTCCGCTGGCCTTACCCGACAAGTGAGTATACCCTCAATAAGGCAGTTGTAGAAGCAAATGATGACGCCATCGTTGACCGCTTCTGGGGTGCCAAAATGTGGTGGGATACAAGAACGGGTGTAAACTAGCATTCTGTTCAACAACATAAAAGAGACGCAGCGATTGCGTCTCTTTTTGTTTTAATAATTCTCGTAACTTTATTGGAGCGATTTTTGCGGTGACACTGTCATCGAAATGTCCTGTCTATAATTTTTAATATAATAGGTGATGAAAAGAGTACTATTATTATCAGGTGTGATGATTTTGTCACTGCTGGCAAATCATGTTTATGCTCAGGAAAACTGTAAAGTACTTCTGCAGCAGATCTCTGGTTCTTATACAGGTTCCTGCAAAAACGGACTGGCAGATGGAGAGGGAGAGGCTTTAGGAATTGACCAGTACAAGGGAGAATTCAAAAAGGGGCTTCCTGAAGGGCAGGGCGTCTATATATGGCAGACAGGAGAGAAATATGAAGGTTCATGGAAAAAAGGTCTAAGGGAAGGCAAAGGAACCTACACCTTTAAATCTGACGGGAAGGAAACAGCGATGACCGGCATCTGGAAGGAGGACAAATATGTGGGAGAGAAAGCGGTTGCGCCCTATGTCATCCTGTACAAAAATAGTATAACAAGGGTCTCATGCATGAAATCCGGCGACTTACCCAATTATGTCGTTTATAAATTTTCGCGCGCCGGAGGATCGGCCAGCGACATAAATGAACTTATGTTAACAGGAAGTACAGGTGATGAAACCATCTCTGGCAACTTCATCGGATTTGAGCAGGTTACATTTCCGTTTGAGGGAAAAATCAAGTTCGTTGCCCCTAACGCGCTGCGCACTGCAATGATGTCATGTGAACTCAGGTATCAGATCAATGAACCGGGAGCATGGACTATTACAATATATTATTGATCTATAATCCTTTACCCTTTATTATGGTTCCGAGGGTATAGAACAGTATCTTCAGGTCAAGGTATAATGATATATTCTCAAGATAGAGAAGATCATAGTCAAGTCTCTCGAGCATTCTGGAGACGTCTGATGCATATCCCAGCTTCACCTGTCCCCAGCATGTAATACCGGGTTTCACGGCCAGCACCC
>JALOMO010000071.1 GCA_025455395.1 Bacteroidales bacterium | reverse complement strand
GATCTTTTATCTCCCCGACCGTGAACGGCAGTCCCTGAATCTTATTATATTGAGTGAAGGTGAACTTTTGAAATTTCATCCCCAGATAATTGGCAAACTGGCCGTTATTCAGTTCGCATACAACAATTTTCTTATATCCCGAAAAGACTTCTTCACAGTTTTTAGGCAGTGGTCTTATATAGTTGAAATGAGTGGCAGCGATGCTGTGTCCCTCTTCCATCAGTTCACCAACGGCTGTAAGAATGTGCCCGTAAGAGCTGCCCCACCCGATAACAAGGAGATCAGCCTTTTTCTTGCCTGTAATAATAAGGTCAGGCACCTGGCTCTGTATCCGTTCCACCTTTCCTTCTCTCATCCTGACCATGTATTCATGGTTCTCAGGTGTATATGATACGCTTCCTTTCTTAGTCTTCTCGAGGCCACCAACACGATGTTCAAGGCCTGGTGTTCCGGGTATTGCCCATTTACGGACAAGCGTTTCTTCATCCCTTTCATAGGCAAGGAATTCTTTTTCTTCCCTGACGGCAAAAGGCACTTTGATTACAGGCAGGTCCTTCATTGAAGGTATCTTCCATGGCTCAGAACCATTTGCGAGGTAGCTGTCTGTCAACAGTAAGACTGGTGTCATATGCTCAACAGCTATTCTTGCCGATTCGAATGCAAAGTGGAAGCAGTCGGAGGGGGTACCTGCAGCTATCACAACAACAGGGCTCTCTCCGTTACGGCCGTAAAGTGCCTGCCACAGGTCAGCCTGTTCGGTTTTTGTCGGCAGACCTGTTGACGGGCCGCCTCTCTGTACATCAACGACAACAAGTGGCAGCTCGGTCATGACAGCAAGGTTTAGGGCTTCAGACTTCAGCGCCAGGCCAGGCCCTGAGGTTGTGGTCACAGCAAGGTTACCTGCAAAGCTGGCACCAATGGCCGTGCATATGCCTGCTATTTCATCTTCACACTGCAGGCTTTTTACCCCAAGGTCCTTGCGCAGGGCAAGTTCTTCAAGGATACCTGTTGCAGGAGTGATGGGATATGACCCGATAAAGAGCTTAAGACCTGCTCTCTCTGCGGCGGCAATAAAGCCCCATGCGGTTGCCTGGTTGCCGTTAATATTCCTGTATACCCCTTTGGCAATGGGAGCCGGGTCAACCCTGTAAGAGGGGGTAAGGGCTTCTATGGTTTCAGCATAGTAATAGCCGGCTTTTAATACCCTGCTGTTAGCTTCAGCAACGACGGGTTTCTTTCCGAACTTGTCATCTATGAACTGCTCGGTATAGTCAAGCTGGCTGTCAAAGAGCCAGTAGACCATTCCAAGAGCAAACATATTCTTCGTACGAAGAACGGTCTTGGGGTCAATATCGAGATCCTTCAGAGTCTCCTTAACCAGTGAGGTGATAGGAGCGCCGATAAGGTTAAGGGTCTCTATCTTGTCTTCACTAAACGGGTCTGCCTTGTAGCCTGCTCGTTGTATGTTCTTCTCGGTAAAGCTGTCTGTGTCATAAATAATTGTGGCTCCCGGCTTCAGGAAGCCTGCGTTGGCGCGTATCGCTGCAGGGTTCATAGCCACAAGGATATCAGGGTAATCACCCGGCGTATTGATCATCTTGTGTCCGATATTCACCTGGAAACCAGATACGCCACCGACAGTGCCCTGCGGGGCCCTGATCTCGGCAGGATAATCGGGGAATGTTGAGAGATCATGCCCGAACAGTGCTGACGTATTCGAGAATAGCGTGCCTGTCAGCTGCATCCCGTCACCCGAGTCACCGGAGAACCTGATCACCATAGCCTCTCTTTTTATGACCTTTGATCTTTTTCCCATGATTTAATTAATGGTTATTGATTTCAATTAAAACAACACAAAAGTAACCAATTTCACAAGGCTAAGTTCATTATAACCCTTCTATATGATTATGATTTTGATCATGTTTGAAATAATGATCTAACTTATTTAGCAGCAACCAGATAGTTTATTCGTAAGACGAATCAGGCAGAGTTGTGTCAGGGCAGGATCAGCTCCAGATATCAGCTTTCCGAAGATTGATGTTGCCCTCGAAGAACATCCGGGCGATCTTTTCAAAATACTCGGTATAATCGGAGACAAAGAAGAGGTCTTCTCCTGGTCTGCCATTACTGAGAAGGTCATTCTGCTCAAGCATCACCTTCAGGCGCTGAGCCACTATGCGGGCAGAGTCAATGACCT
The DNA here is from genome assembly GCA_025455395.1 of Bacteroidales bacterium. Classification (GTDB taxonomy): domain Bacteria; phylum Bacteroidota; class Bacteroidia; order Bacteroidales; family VadinHA17; genus SR-FBR-E99. Next base: position 15,127 of record JALOMO010000071.1, on the reverse strand, counting down.
CAACGTTAAAATTAAAGAATTTGCTGATCTGGTTGCGTATGATGGGATAATGTGTGCATCCAAGTATAAGGGCATCAATGTCCTTCAGGCTGTTGTCAGAGAGGTAGGTTCTTATGATAGCATTGCTGATATCATCAAAGATGAACCCCTCTTCAATCATTGGTACCAACAGCGGTGTGGCAAGAGAGTGAACAGTTGTTGAGGCCGAAGTGTCACGTATCTTCTTTTCGTACGTGCCTGAACTGATTGTTCTCTTTGTGCCTATAACTCCAAGTTTACCATAATGATGGCTTGCGATGTACTCAACAACCGGATTGATTACATCCATGATCAGGGTCTTATCACCAAACTCTTCAAGGAGGCTCTCATAGGCTGAGGCCGAGGCTGAATTACAGGCAACAAGCACCAGCTTGGCGTCATAGCCAAGCAGGAATTCTGTTATACGGCGTGAATAGCTCCTTATTGCCTCTTCAGACTTATCGCCATAGGGAAGGTGAGCTGTGTCACCAAAATAAATGAGTCTCTCGCCGGGAAGAGCCTGTCTGATGGCATGTGCCACCGTCAATCCGCCTACACCAGAATCAAATACCCCTATCGGACGTTCTACCGCTTCCATTGTATTTTTAAAAGAAAAGCTGTCCGCTGGTTGGCGGACAGCCTTGCCTCAATTAAGTTTATATTATTTAAGTCCAAGCTTTGTCTTCACCAGCGGGCCGAGGTCGGTACTTTTCGTCGGGTCAAAATAGACCAGGGTACGGACATCATATACATATATGAATCCTCCTTCCTTGGCAACATCGCTGATTGCTTTTCCGGCCTTTTCGATGATCGGATTCAGAAGCTCAGCCTGTTTCTCCTGCAGCTGTGTCTGTGCCTGCTGCTGAAAATTGCCGATCCTCGTTTGCATGTCAGCCAGCTCCTGTTCCTTATTGGCTTTAACAAGGTCACTCAGGTTCTTGCTATCCTTCACATACTGATCAAGCTTGTTATTGTACTCAACCTGCATAAGCTCCAGGGCATTGGTGAGCTCCTGTCCGAATGCATTGTATGATTTCATCGCAGAATCATATTCAGGCATTACCATAATTATGTCATCCCTGTTTATATGAGCTGTCTTAAATGTCTGTCCAAAAACATCCTGTGCTGTGAGCAGCAGCGCAGCGAACAGGACTATTCCCAAAAGCTTCTTCATTGTATTCATTTTTCAGTTTAATCGTGCAAATGTAATTATTTAATTCTTATATCCCAGCTTCTTCAGAACCTGGTCTGAGAGGTCATATCTCGGGTTAGCAAAGAGTATGTTTGAGCCGGATGAGGTGTCAAAGATGACAGCATAACTTCCTTCTACCGAAATCTCTTTAATGGCCTTGAGAATCTCATCCTGGATAGGCTTAACAAGCTCCTCACGTTTCTTATACAGCTCGCCTTCCATGCCAAAATACCTGTTCTGAAGCTCTTTCACCTCTTTCTCACGTGTGATGATAGCCTCTTCTCTCTTTCTCTTCTGGTCCTGAGCCAGGAGCACCACCTCTGCCTGGTAATCCTTGTACATCTGCTCAACAGCGGCATAGCCATCTGCCACCTCCTTCTCCCAGTCCTGTGAGAGCTTGTCAAGCTGCTGCTGGGCAGCAGTAAAGGCGGGGATGTTGTTCCGGATGTATTCACTGTCTACGAATGCAAACTTCTGTGCGGCACCGCTGAGGGTGGCTGCCAGAACCAGGATTGTAATAACAATAAACTTCTTCATAGCTTTCCTTTTTAATTTGTTAACATTTTCAGAATTGCTGACCTAAAACAAAATGGAACTGGCTTCCAGAGGCATCAGGCATGCCCTTAACAGGGTCAAAGCCATATGCCCAGTCTATGCCAAGAAGTCCAAACATAGGCAGGTTAGCCCTCAGTCCGAATCCGGCAGCGCGGTTCATTCTGAACGGGTTGAATTCTCTCAGCGTCTCCCAGGCTTTTGCAGCCTCAATAAATCCGAGAACGTATATTGTAGCCTGGGGATTAAGTGATATGGGGTATCTTAGTTCCACTGTCAGTTTTGAATATGCGTTACCAACATCAATCCTTCCCACTTCCTCATCAAACCTGTAAGGTGTAAGTGATCCGTTTTCATACCCTCTTGCTCCTACAATATCCCTGCCATAAAGACTGAAGCCCGTCATTCCGTCGCCACCGACGTAGAAATTCTCGAAAGGTGAAGCTCCAATGTCCGGATTGTAAAAGCCGATATATCCGAAAGCAGCTCTTGTGTTAAGTATGAGTTTGTCATTTGTTGACAGAGGGAAATAGTAGTCAGCCTTGAAAACAGTTTTATAGAACTCTATCCATTTATATTTCTCCTGGTCACTGACATCAGAGTAATCTTTTCCGTTGATAAGTGACCAGGGAGGTGTAACCTGCAGTGAGAGAGAGAATGTAGATCCGCTGCGGGGGTATATGCTGTTTGGTCCGGCAGAAAACCTTGTCAGCCTGCCGGTAAGGGAGAAGATATTTGAAACTCCGTCATCAAACAGGAACCTGAATTGCTGCTGATAGTTGTTCATGTCATACCGCTGGTAACTGGCCTCATAGTAGACTGAGAAATAGTCGTCGGGCCATTCCAGTCTCTTTCCAAACCCTGCCGAGACACCATCGATGATCATATACTGTGCTGTAGGGCTGTCTTTGCGCTGGCCGTTACTGTTGACCGACCTGTAGTATGACAGAGAAAGTGTATTAGGCTTATTACCGCCAAGCCATGGTTCGATGAACGAAATGTTGTAAGACTGGTACATCTTTCCGTTCGATTGTATCCTGAAGCTCAGTGACTGTCCGTCACCTGAAGGATAAGGTCTCCATTCACTCCACTTAAAGAAGTTGCGCATTGAGAAATTGTTGAATCTTACTCCAACAGTTCCGACAAGCATTCCTGCTCCCCATCCTCCTGATATTTCAAACTGGTCATTGGCTCTCTCTTCAAGGGCATACAAAAGGTCAACCGTACCGTTGATCTGGTCAGGTATGGGTTGAGGATTAATCTTCTCAGGGTCGAAGTGACCAAGTACAGATATCTGCCGCACAGAGCGTATGATCTTGTCCTTGCTGAAAAGGTCGCCCGGAAGGGTGTAAAGCTCACGTCGCGGTACATGCTCGTTGGTACGGGTGTTGCCACTGATGAAGACATTATTGAGGTTGGCAGGTTCACCTTCAAAAATCTGTACCTCAAGATCAATCGAGTCTCCCTCTACCCTCTTTTCCACGGGGTTTAGTCTTGAGAAGAGGTACCCGTAGTCAAGATAGAGAGAGTTAACTGCATCAGGATCCTCCATCAGTCTCTTGCTGATCATGGTCTGGTTATAAACCTCACCTTTGGGGAAGTTGAAGACACGGTTGAGGTATTCTTTTGTATAGATACTGTTACCTACCCAGTCAACATTGCGGAGATAATACTGGTCACCTTCATAAATCCGCACATGAAGCACCATCTTTCCCTGGTCATCAGGTTTAATATAAGAAGAATCCCTCAATATGCGGAAATCACGGAATCCGTTCTCATTATAAAACGCAATCAGGCTCTCGCGGTCTTCCTTGAATTTATCCTGGATATACTTTGACCCCTTGAAGATGTTTAAATCACGCTGCTTGGTATTTTTCAAGACCCTGCGAAGTCTGTTATCGTCAAAGTATTCATTACCTTCGAATACAATAGATTCGATCTTTACCTTTGCATTCTTATTGACTATAACATTAAGAATCACATTATTGGGCATGTCAGGATCATCCTTGGGGATAATCTTAACCTCGGTATTGAGGAATCCCTTCTCAATGAAATGGTCCTTGATGGTTTTTTCAGCCCTTCTTAACTGGTGGGCTGTCACCTGTGTCCCTGGAGGGAAGGCTATTTTTTCAAGCAGATCGGTCTCTTCAGCCTTTTTAATACCTTCAAAATTCAAGGTTGACAGTCTCGGTCTCTCCTGAAGGAATATGTCGAGCCAGACATTATCCCCCTCCTTTTTCATTATTCTTACGCTGACATCGGCAAATAGTCCCTGGCTCCAGAGTTTCTTGACAGCGGCGGTTATCAGTTCTCCTGGTATCTCAACCTTCTGCCCAATTCTCAGTCCTGATATTCCGATAAGCGCATTTGAGTCAAGGAATTTAACACCGGAAACAGTTATCCCGGCAATAGTATACTCTTCAGGATACAGGTAGTTAGCATATTTATCTTCAGTCTGGGCAGCGGCAGATAGTCCCAACAGCAATAAAATGAAAATGGGGAATATCTGCCTGAATCTCTCTTTCATCATCTCAATTATTTTCCGCAATCTGCTCACTGGTCTTACCATATCGCCTTTCCCTCTTTTGGAAGTCAGCTATCGCTTTATAAAAATCCTCCTTGCCAAAATCAGGCCAAAGTCTTTCAGTGAAGTATAATTCTGTATATGCCAGTTGCCATAGGAGGAAATTGCTAACGCGTTTTTCTCCGCTTGTACGTATCATCAGTTCAGGGTCCGGGATACCTGCCGTTTCAAGGTTGGCATTCACCGTCTCCTCGGTAATATGATCAGCTCTCAGATGACCTTTCTGAACTGCGGAGGCTATCCTCCGGCAGGCAGTAGTAATCTCCCATCTTGAGGAGTAGCTGAGGGCAACCACAAGTTTCATCCGTGTCCCGCCGGCAGTAACCTCAATCGTCTCAAGCAACTTTGTTCTGACATTTTCTGAGAGGCGGTTTATATCGCCGATCACTTTAGCAGAAATCTTGTTTTTCAGCAGAGTCTCAGTCTCATTATTGAGGGAGTCAATCATCAGGTCCATGAGGGCAGATATCTCGTCATCAGGTCTGTTCCAGTTTTCTGTTGAGAAGGCGTAAAGAGTCAGGTATTCAATGCCCAGCTCGGCGGCTGCCTCGATTACCTTTCTCACAGCCCTGGCGCCCTGGTGATGCCCGAAGACGCGCTCCTTACCCCTGCGACGTGCCCAGCGGCCATTGCCATCCATTATGACAGCCACATGCCGTGGTAGCCTGCTCGTATTTATCTGATCTCTGAAGGTCAACTCTATCTCTTTCTTTTTTTATCCTCTGCAAAGTCTGCAAACGCAGGACAGCCTATAAGTTTATTGTACATCTTCCAGGTGACCGAGACCCCCATAAAAGTGTACCAGTCATTGTTATGCATCCATGTCTGATCATCCGGATCAACCATGTCAGTCAGGCCGTCAAAGTTATCATAAAAAGTCTTACGAAAACCATATTCGAATTCAAGACCCAGATGGTTAGCCACATTAATCTTGAATCCGGCAGAGAATGGTATGGAAGGGAAGATGTGGAAGTCAGATGTATTGGCCACAGACAATGCTGCACCGGCAGCGATGTATGGCGTATAGTCGACACGTCTGCTTCTCATTGTGGAATATGGGAAGAAATTGTATTCATAGGTTACTCCGAACTCACCAACGATACCTGAGAAAGAGGTGCTGGCAGCTGGTTCCATCAGATTGTCAAAGTCAGCCCCGTCAGCCCTTATATTGCCTCCAAGGAGATTGGCCCTGACAGACTGCCTGGGATTAAAATTATACCTGTAAAAAAGCTGGAAAGCCGGCCCGGGTTTGTAAAAGAGGTTTGACTCGTTGATGTCCCCGACATAAGTAGTCATACCGGCAGAAAACCCGTAATCAGCACTTCGCTGAGGGAAGGCAGTCACAGCTGTACAGGTTATAATTATAGATATTAAAAAAAATCTCATCCAATCCGTCATTTGAATATCACCTGAAAGAGGGCCATCCGCTCCGGGCTGTCCTGATCCTGTAATTAAATGTTACACTAAACGTATGATAGACATCATTCCTGGTTGAATAGTCAGAGGTATATCCGTCAAGATAATCAGTGAATGCATAGCGGCTGTTAAGCTCTATTCCTACCAGTATATTAGGGTCAAGGGTCAGTTTTGCTCCGAGGCCGAAAGGTATCACGGCAGTGAATCCGCCTGTCTGCATGTTACGCGCCTCAAGTGCCTCATTGGGATTCACCTTATATGCCGCGCCTCCCACGCCTGCAAGTGCATATACGTCAATGCTCCGGAAGAAGTCTTTAATTTTGTTTCTTGAGACTGCCCTCCTTACCTGGAAGAGGAAGCTGTTTCTCTCGCGGTTCCTGATGAAATAATACTCACCGATAAGGGCAGGTTCAAAAAGAGAGGTTGTTGCCTCATAGCCCCTGTCCTGGTTGTTGCCTCTCTCATCTGTGGCATGCAGCATAACATATGAGAGCGATAGTCTGGCAGCCACATCATCTATGATGAAATACCTGAATGAGCCGCTCACGTTAAACCGTGTCTGCTTGAAAGTTATATCTTTAAGGCCCAAGGCATTCTCGCCGTTGGAATATCCTCCGACATCGCCGTAAAACTGCGATGTACCCAGTGATCCTACGGCTTCATACCTCTTCATCTTCCATAGCTGAGCTGAAGAAAAGGGGGCACAAAAAAATACCACCATACTTATGATAATTAGCCGCTTCATTAATTGTCGTCTAAAAGTTCAGGCTACAAATATAAGTAATGTAATATATTTTAAAACTTAAATATTCCTTAATTATTGTCAGTTACGGAGGTCAGCGCCCCACATCAGTTTGTTTCTGAGGGTGCTGAAAAAATCATTCCCTTCCGGTGTTACGGTTTTGAGTTTCATTGGTGCCTGCCTCACCTCAATCTTCTCTCCAAAGGGCAGGTGAACAGCCCTGGAGTCGCATGTTATCATGCACCCGTTGCTCCTGCCCCCGGTCTCCATTAATATCGTGCTGTTGCCGGTTATGATTATAGGTCTCACTGTCAGGTTATGTGGAGACATCGGAGCAATAATAAAACTCTCATCTGAAGGCGAAAGTATCGGGCCTCCAACACTCAGATTATAAGCTGTTGACCCTGTGGAGGTGGAGATGATGAGTCCGTCAGCCCGATATGTATTAAGGTATATGCCATTGACCGAAACCGTTATGGTTATCATGCTCTGATCGCTTTTCTGAACAGTGACCTCATTAAGAGCCAGGGAGCTCTTTTCCCCGAAGATCCCCTCGGGGGTAATGAGCTCAAGCATTGATCTGCTTATCACTTCATAGCCACCTGAACAAAGCATCTCCATTGCCTTTCCGATATTGTCATCTGGTATGTTCGCCAGGAATCCAAGCCTTCCGGTGTTTATCCCGGCCACAGGAATATTGAGATCGATTACTTTCATCGCTGTCTCAAGAAAGGTACCGTCACCTCCCACACTGATAACTAGGTACATATCATCAGGAAGATCGGCAGCCGAACCAAAGAGATGCACCCTGGAATCATTCATGAACCTGTCACCGCCCGTTCCCATGACATTAAGATAAACTTCGGCACCGCGTGAATGGAGGGCATCAACCAGGCGATACAGACCGGCTAATGTCTTATCAGTTAATTCCTTGCTGAAGAGAGCAATTTTTCTTGTCATTACCTTCCCTGTTACATGTTGAGATACTTCATCAGAAGGTTGTACCTGTCAGTATAAAAGCGGTCAAGTTCATCATTCTCAGTCACCCATGTTGTGACCTCATAGGAATACCTTTCAAATGTCCTGATTATTGAGGCCAGATCGGTGGTGTTGATCTTGAGTGTGATCTCCAGGCTTGTGGATTCAGGTTTTGAGGTGATGTGCATGCTTAATATCCTGGCATCATTGCTTTCAACTATCTGGGAAATTCGACTCATTGAATAATCCTGTGTAAGCACATGCAGGACTATCATACCTCCCGGTTGATCAATGGAAGAGAAGGAAGCTATATTGCTGATAATCTCATTATAGGTAATGACACCCCTGTAGTGATTATCCTCGTCAAGTACCGGAACAACGGTTAGCTTGTGTCTTGCCGCCAGGGCAATTACATCATATATATGGCGGTTTGCAGTTAAATAGGGTCTGGGCAGGGATAACTCATGGTTCCCGATGGGTTCTTCAGGCTGGTTAAGATCGTATATATCACTGTCAGAGATCAGCCCGAGGTAATCATTCTCATTCACAATAGGAAGATGTGACACACGGAAAATCTCCATCCAGTTCAGGGCAATCTGCGCTGTATCAGAAGTTTTGAGCGACGGCACCACATCGGATATCATGTCTCTGGCAAGCATTCACATTCGCATTTAATGACTAAAAGTACAAAAAAACTGGAGATCGTTATAACTTTGCCATTATTATGAGATGATTCAATTATGACCAGACTAAGTGTAAACATCAACAAGATTGCTACTTTAAGGAATGCCCGCGGAGGTAATGTGCCTGATGTCAGGCTTGCCGCAATAAAATGCCAGACCTTTGGTGCAGAAGGCATTACGGTTCATCCAAGACCTGATGAACGACACATCAGGTACAGCGATGTTTACGATATAAGGGATATTATTAATACAGAATTCAATATAGAAGGCAATCCTGAAAAAGGGTTCATCAACCTTGTCTATGATGTCCTCCCTGACCAGGTTACACTGGTACCTGACTCTCACGATGCAATAACATCGAATGCAGGGTGGGATACCAGGAGAAATCTTTCGTTCCTGACTGATGTTGTGTCAGGCTTCAGGGAGAAGGGAATACGCACTTCCATCTTTACAGGTACCGACATCACAATGATTGAATATGCATCCCGGACGGGTACGGACCGCATAGAATTATATACCGAGCCGTACGCAGCAATGTATGGCCGTGACAAATATGCCGCCCTGGAACCATTTCTCCGTGCCGCTGAGGCGGCCCGTCAGCTGGGGTTGGGGCTTAATGCGGGACATGATCTTGACCTTCAAAATCTTGCGTGGCTACACAAGAATATACCGTGGCTTCTTGAGGTGTCAATAGGGCATGCACTTATCGCTGATGCAATCTATTACGGTCTTGAAAATACAATACAGATGTATCTGAGGGAACTGAGGCGAGACTAAAGCGTGTTACGTGAGATGTTTTTCAATAATTGTCTTCAGAACCTCTATCCCCACAGTATTCTCGGCCCCTCCGGGGATGATGATATCGGCGTATCGCTTTGACGGCTCAATGAACTGCAGGTGTGACGGCTTGACGGTCTCATTGTAACGGGCAAGCACCTGCAATACTGAACGGCCCCGCTCAACAATATCGCGCTGTATGACTCTACCCAGCCTGTCATCCGCATCAGCATCAACAAAGACCTTTATGTCAAGCATCGACCGGAGACCGGGGTCAACAAGAACCAGTATCCCCTCCACAACAACCACATCGGCAGGCTGTACCGGAATCGTTTCCTTTGCCCTGAGACATGTAAGGTATGAATATATCGGCATCTCGATTGGGCGGCCGGCTCTCATCTCGGCCAGGTGAGACATCAGCAGCGTCCACTCTACTGCGTCAGGATGATCAAAATTAATCTTCTGCCTCTCTTCAATGGTTATATGGCTGTTATCCTTGTAATAGCTGTCCTGTGGCAATATCACCACCTCTCCCGGAGGAAGCATCTCAATAAGCCTGCGAACAACGGTTGTCTTTCCGGAGCCTGTCCCGCCGGCGATCCCGACAATAAGCATAAAATGATTATTTTTGTATCAAAAGTAGCAAATTATCTGCATGATAAAACATATCGTGATCTTTAGACTCACGCCACCATATACCTCCGAGGAAAAGGAGAGATCGTTAAAGAGGCTGAGCGAGATCTTCAGCCCACTGGGCGCAAAGCTTGACTTCATCATTGAATACAGAACCGGAATAAATATCCTTGAGGCAGAGTACGCCGGTGATTTTGTGATCAACTCAACGTTCAGTTCACTGGAAGACCTTAACCGGTACATAGCCAGTAAAGAGCACCGCCAGGCAGTGGCAGAGGCCTCGGAGATAAGAAAATCAAAGATTGTTGCAGATTATATTGACTGAGAATGAATTCACTTTACCCTATAAAGTTCAGCCCTGTGCTCAAAGAGACACTGTGGGGCGGCAGGGCACTGCATGATCGTTTTGGCAAGGAGAGCCGACCTGAAGCAACCATTGGTGAAAGCTGGGAGATAAACGGTATGTCAGGTGAAAGCTCGGTGGTTTCCAATGGATTCCTTAAAGGAAACAGCCTCGAGGAGATAATTGAGATATATATGGGCGATCTCGTTGGAGAGTCTGTCTTCGAGAAATTCGGAACGGAATTTCCGCTGCTCATAAAGTTTATAGATGCACGGGCAACCCTTTCTATTCAGGTTCACCCTGACGACACGCTTTCAAAAGAGCGCCATCACGCCTGGGGGAAGACCGAAATGTGGTATATTATTGACAATGAGCCCGGGGCAATAATATATACTGGTTTCAGGAGGAAGATCACAAAGGAGGAATACCTTCATCTTCTTGAGAGCAAACAGCTTGAAAGCATCATTAATGCCACACCGGTAAAGCCCGGAGACTCATTCTTCATCCCGGCTGGAATGGTACATGCCATAGGGGCAGGTATTCTCCTGACCGAGATACAGCAGCCATCTGACGTCACCTACCGGATATATGACTGGGATCGGCTTGATGCCACTGGCAAGCCCAGAGAGATGCATACAGTGCTTGCACTTGATGCAATAAAATTCGACCTTGACCATACCGGGCTGCTGAGAACAGATCCGGAGATAAACAGGGCAGTGGAACTAGCATCATGCCGTTACTTCCATACCAGCCTGCTGCAGATTGACAGGCCGGTAATAAAAGATTACAGCCTGACAGACTCATTCATTATATACATATGCACCCGGAGCATGGTAGTGGTTGACTGTCTTGAACACCGTGAAGAGCTGAAAGCAGGTGAAACCATTCTAATTCCAGCATCGGCTGACAGTGTAGCAATAATTCCACAGGGCACTGCAACACTTCTTGAAGTATACATACCAAAAAAGGAAAACTGAGATGAAATTACTGACAACTATTCTGATGACACTAACGCTCGTGATAGCAGCATCATGCGGTGGAGGTACCGGTGACGGCAGTGGCCGCAGGGCTGCGTCAAGACATGAGCCTGATACCGGATACACGGGGACAAAGAGCTACTTCAAAGGCGATGTTAAGGTCAGGGAGGTGACATTCGAAAACGGAATAAGGTCAGGACTGACGCGCACATTCTATGCCGGCGGAGTAACAGAGCAGGAGATAATGTACAGTGAAGGCAAAAAGAACGGCGAGGCAAAATGGTTCTACCCTGACGGTAAGCTGTTCCGAATCACACCATATCTCAATGACACCATAAGCGGCTCACAGATACAGTATTACAAAAACGGGCGCATCAAGGCCAAACTTGATTATACTGATGGTAAACGCCATCCGGGCCTGGAAGAATACACAATGAGCGGAAGCAGGGTGACAGACTACCCCGCTGTGACTTACAGAGCATTAGATGAATACAATGAAAGAGGCATTTACAAGCTTTTCATCGAGATGACTGACAAATCAGAACAGGTAAACTACTACAGGGGTGACTTTACAGACGGTCTTGTAGACCTAACAATCTGCCAGCCTCTGCTTCAGACAGCATCCACAGGTTATCTTGACCTTAAAAAAACAGAAGCTCACAATTCTGACTCTGTGGTTGTGATTGCCGCTCTCCTGACTAACTACGGCAACAGATTGTATTACCGTCTTGCAATCGCATTACCATACAAAGACCTAAACTGATAAAACCATGGCAGAGACACTTGTTCCGGGTATCACTCTTACTATAACAAAAACTGTTGGGCACAACGAGACTGCAGCAGCATATGGTTCGGGATTGCACGATGTTCTCTCGACACCCGCCATGATTGCTTTCATGGAACAGGCGGCAATGAAAACTGTGGAAGCCTTTCTCGACCAGGGTGAAGGCACCGTTGGAACAGAGGTAGTGGTAAAACATCTGAGAGCCACACCTGTGGGTAAGGTGGTGACATTCAAAGCCACACTTACTGAGGTTAATGGAAGGAGGCTCCTCTTCTCCGTCGAGGCAGATGATGATAAGGGAAGGATAGGTGAAGGCACTCATGAAAGATTTATCATTGACAATGAAAGATTCATGACAAAACTGCGCGGGGAATGATAATCAGATCAGCTTCTTTTGTCACGAGCAGCGCAAAGATAAGCCAGTGCCCTCCTCCTTCCCTACCGGAATATGCTTTCATTGGCAGATCTAACGTAGGAAAGTCGTCGCTGCTAAATATGATCGTGAACAGAAAAGGGTTGGCAAAGATTTCCGGCAGCCCGGGAAAGACACAGACAATTAACCACTTTCTTATTAATGAGAAGTGGTACCTTGTTGACCTCCCTGGTTATGGGTATGCGCGTGTCTCACAAAAAATGAGAGAACAATGGAACAGGCTGTTCACATCATACATTACCCTGCGTGAAAACCTGATATCACTTTTTGTACTCATTGATGCCCGTCATGAGCCTATGCCTGTTGATCTTGCCTTCATGGAGAAGCTTGCGCTCGGAAATGTACCCTTTGCAAGGGTCTTCACCAAATCAGACAAAGTCTCTGCGCTTGAGCGTGACAGGAACATAGACCTTCATAACCGGACTATGCTCGAGCGGTGGGAAACACTGCCTCCTACATTCATCACTTCAGCAATGAAAGGATCAGGCAGGGATGAATTACTCAATTACATAAACGAAACCATGATATTTTTCCCGGAGAAAAAGTGATTTAACCATATAATGCTATTTTTGCAGCAGGTAAATTCAAACCCTCCTAACATATCCCAAAATGATCAGCAGAGCTCCCTTCAAGATCTTTTCATGCACCTCATCATTAAGCATTGCAGAAAAAATAGTCAACCATCTTGATATTGAGCTGGGTAAGAGCTCACTTACTAACTTCAGTGACGGTGAGTTTCAGCCATGCTTTGACGAATCTGTAAGAGGATGCCATGTCTTCATTGTTCAGTCAACCAATCCTCCGGCTGAAAACCTGATGGAACTGTTGCTGATGATAGATGCAGCCAAGAGGGCTTCTGCCTACAAGGTAAATGCAGTAATACCCTACTACGGGTTTGCCCGGCAGGATCGCAAAGACAGGCCTCGTGTCTCCCTCGGAGCGAAGCTCACCGCTGACATGTTAACAAAGGCCGGTGTTGACCGTATCATAACGATGGATCTCCATGCTGATCAGATACAGGGATTCTTCGATGTGCCTGTTGATCACCTCTTCGGGTCAGCGCTTTTCGCTCCATATATAAGGAATCTCAACCTCCCGAACCTGACCGTTTCGGCACCTGACATGGGTGGCTCGAAAAGAGCCAACGCTTACGCACGGCACTTACAGAGCGAAATGGTGCTTTGTTACAAGCTGCGGAAAAAACCTAATGTCGTTGAGGAGATATCAATCATTGGGGAAGTGGAAGGAAGACATGTAGTCATTATTGATGACCTCGTTGACACTGCCGGAACACTTACTTTCGCCGCAACTGTAATGAAAGACCGCGGAGCTCTCAGCGTAAGGGCTGTCGCCACTCATCCCGTCCTGTCAGGCGATGCCATCGAAAAAATAAATAACTCCCCCCTTATTGAACTTGTGGTTACTGACAGTATCCCTCTTCCAAGGGAATCACCTAAAATCAAAGTGCTATCCGTAGGCGAACTCTTCGCAGGTGCTATTAAAGCCGTTTATACAAATAGTTCCATAAGCTCCGGTTTTGTATTCTAACCTTTTTTACTATATTTGCACGCCATTTTAAAAGAGGTCAAACGTGTGATGGGAGGTTACGAGGCATGTAACCTTGAGTAGCACAACTAATTAAAGACAAATGAAAACTATTGAGATCAAAGCCGTCTCACGCGATCAGTTCGGGAAAAAGAGTTCCAACAGCCTTCGTTCAGAGGGTAATGTCCCCTGTGTAATGTATGGCGGAAAAGAAACACTGCATTTTTACGCTCATGAGAACGCCTTCCGTGGACTGGTTTATACCCCGGAGGTTTACCAGGTTAACCTTATCATTGACGGTAAAAGTTACAATGCTGTCATGAAGGATCTGCAGTTCCATCCTGTAAGTGACAGGCTTCAGCATATTGATTTTATTGAGATATCAGAAAACAAACCTGTTATCATTGAATTACCTATCAAAATCACAGGTGAATCTGAAGGTGTAAAAGCTGGAGGCAAGCTTAAGGTCAAACGCAGAACGCTCAAAGTCAAGGGTATGATTAATAACCTTCCTGAGCATCTTAACATAGATATTACCGGACTGGAGATCGGAATGTCGATCAAGATCGGTGATCTCTCTTATGACAAGCTTGAGATTATTGACAACAAGCGCGCAATGATAGTTGCAGTTGCCACCTCACGACTGGCAATGAAAGAGGAAGGTGCTGAAGCTGAAGGAGCTGAGGCTCCCGCAGCAGAGGCCACGGCTGCCGAATAGAAACGGCACTGCCTTAAAAGGATATAGTCTTGAAATATCTTATCGCCGGTCTTGGCAACATAGGCGAAGAGTACAAAAACACACGGCATAACGTCGGGTTCATGGTATTGGATGCAGTGGCAGCTGCATCCAATATCTCTTTTAAAGACAGCAGGTATGGATTTGTTGCGGAGATGCGGTACAAAGGCGCATCGTTCATACTCCTCAAACCATCCACATTCATGAACAGAAGCGGTAACGCAGTACGCTACTGGCTTCAGAAGGAAAAAATAACCCCTGAAAACCTTCTCGTCGTTACCGATGACATTGCCATTCCTACAGGAACAATGAGGCTGAGGGCCAAAGGAGGTCACGGTGGACACAATGGATTGGCAAGTATAAGCGAGGTCATCGGTACTGATGAATATGCCAGGTTGAGGGTAGGCATAGGTAACGATTATCCCAGAGGTGGACAGGTAAACTATGTGCTGGGGACATGGACTCCGGAGGAATTATCAATCATGAAAAAGAGACTCCCACTTGCTGTTGAGTTCATCCTTTCGTTCGGTACAGCAGGCTGTGAACTGACAATGACAGCATTCAACAAGGCAGGGAAAAAACTACCTGATAATGACTCTGACATCAGAAAGGATAGATAAGTTCCTCTGGACTGTAAGACTGTTTAAGTCAAGAAGCGAAGCCACGGAGGCATGCAGGAAAGGAAGAGTAGTGTTAAACGGTGTCGCTGTGAAGCCGGCACACATGATAACCTC
>JALOMO010000070.1 GCA_025455395.1 Bacteroidales bacterium | reverse complement strand
TTGTCGAGCAGGCCCATGATATCATAAGATGTCTTGCTGTCAAGGTTTCCGGTAGGTTCATCGGCAAGAATGATAGAAGGAGTGTTAACGAGGGCTCTGGCGATAGCCACCCTCTGTCTCTGTCCGCCTGAGAGCTCATTGGGTTTGTGGTGCATCCTGTCGCCAAGACCCACTTCATCAAGGGTTCTCTTTGCATGCTCCTCCCTCTCATGCCGTGGAATGCCTGCATAAATAAGGGGCAATGTCACATTCTCCAGGGCTGTATACCTTGGCAGAAGGTTAAATGTCTGAAATACGAAGCCGATCTCTTTATTACGTATTTCGGCCAGCTGGTCATCCTCCATCTTGCTGACATCTGTTCCGTTCAGTACATACTGTCCTTTTGTGGGGGTGTCGAGACACCCTAGGATATTCATCAGTGTAGATTTGCCTGAGCCTGAAGGACCCATTATTGCAACATATTCGTTCTTGTTGATATTTAGTGAAACAGAGCGGAGGGCCCGCACTATTACCGATCCTACCTGGTAGTTCTTTACAATGTTGTGTATCTCAATGACCTTGTTCATGCCTTATTTATTAAAGTCCCGAAATTAGTTTAAAATAATCTATTAATATGTAACGTTCCTATTAATTTTTGTTAATACCTTATCCTGTAGAGGCCCGGTGTAATGCCCCTTATGAAGAAAAGAATCCCGAAACGAAGTGTCTCCATCGAGGCAGGAGCCAATTGCTCTCTGACAATCGATTTCCATCCGCAGTACATATCATGTGTCAGACGGATATCGTCTGCAATGATTATCATCTCCTCTCCCATCTCTGCAATCTTTCGTGCATAGTGTGCCAGTGCTTTTCCCTTATGGTTCCCGTCGATAAATGCAAACGACACCTTCTCTCCGTCAGATCTGATCTTTTCCAGTGCCTCGCTGAATTCCATATTCAGGACTGTGGCATTTGGGGCTCCGTGACGTGTAAGGTTGGCAGTGGCTATCTGAGCCAAAGAAGGGCATCCTTCCACTGTCACCACCCTTCGTTCCGGCGCTGCCAGCGCCATCGCCAAAGTACTTACCCCCAGTGAGGTCCCAAGCTCAAGTATAATCCCTTGCTCCATGCCCCCTGCTCCATGCTCCCCACCTTCGCCAAGGCTACGGTGGGCAAAGCTTGCACCTTGCACCATCCTTGTCAGTAACCCCGCCTCTTTTGCCGGCAATGCTGCTGCCCTGGCAATGTCCCGCACCTCCCTCACCCTACCGTTCATTCTCAAAGAACCTGCCCCTAAATCAATAATGCTAATGCTTCTGCTGTCAGCATACATTTCACTCCTGAGGCTTTCAACATGACTGACAATGCGATCATCGCTTTTATTCCTGATCACTGTTGTTAAAAAATCATAAATGAATGGGCTGTGCACGCCATGACCCGCCGTACTTTGCGATATAAGCAGGTGCCGGATACATGCAACAGGGTGGTATAAGTTCATTTCCTATAAGGTAATTTGAAAGCAGCTCAAAATTAACTATTTTCGGTGACTATCATTTTCTTGTTGCCTGATGTCCGAACTGTCTGACAGTGAGATAAAATTCCTTCCCGGCGTGGGACCTAAGAGGGCAGAGCTGCTCTCTTCCGAAGCCGGCATCGCTACATTCAGGGACCTGGTATACTACTTTCCATACAAGTATGTTGACAAGACCCGCTTCTACTCAGTCAGGGAGCTAGACTCAGACATGCAGTATGTGCAGCTCAGGGGCGTTATAAAACGTTTCTCTGCCGAGGGCGGTGGTGCAGCGAAGCGTCTCACGGCCGATTTTCATGATGAGACAGGCATGGTCAGGCTGGTATGGTTCAAGGGACACAAATGGGTCACCAATACCTATAAGATTGACAAAGAGTACATTATTTTTGGTAGACCCACTCTCTTCAGTGGCGCTTTTAACATTGTCCATCCTGAAATTGAGGAGGTTGAGAAGAGGGCAGCCAGAGTAAGCTCAGCCCTCGAGGCCCAGTATAACACAACCGAAAAGATGAAGGATCACTTCCTTCATTCAAAGGCTATTGCCAAGCTGATGTCTGCAGTGTTTGCCCAGCCCTCGCTTCGCTTTGCAGAGACCCTTCCTTCGTCCCTGACGGGGCCGATGAAGCTGATGAGCCTCGGTGACGCTCTCTTCCGCATTCACTTCCCCGACTCGAACCTTGATATTGAAAAAGCGCGTTTCAGGCTCAAGTTTGAGGAGCTGTTCTATATACAGCTTAACCTGCTCCGTTATAAGGGCAACAGGGAGAAAAAAACACACGGGTTTCTGTTTCCTGTTGTAGGTGACAGGCTTAATTCATTCTATAAGAACAACCTGCCCTTTGCTCTTACCAACGCACAGAAAAGGGTTATTAAGGAGATCCGTGCTGATCTCGGGAGCGGCAGGCAGATGAACAGGTTACTGCAGGGTGATGTAGGCAGCGGGAAGACGATGGTAGCATTGATGAGTATGCTTATCGGTGCTGATAACGGGTTCCAGTGCTGCATGATGGCGCCCACTGAGATACTTGCCATTCAGCACTTTAACTCAATAAATAAGTCCCTGCAAGGAATTGATGTTGAGGTTGCACTTCTGACAGGTTCAACGAAACGCAGCGAGCGGCAACGCATTGAGAAAGGGCTGCTGGACGGCTCGATCAGCATCCTTGTTGGCACGCATGCCCTTATCGAGGAGAATGTAAAGTATCTTAATCTTGGACTGGTCATCATTGACGAGCAGCACAGGTTTGGTGTTGCCCAGCGGGCTAAGCTATGGCAGAAGAGCGACTGTCCGCCTCATGTGCTTGTGATGACTGCCACGCCAATACCGCGGACACTTGCAATGACCCTGTATGGTGATCTTGATGTCTCTGTCATTGATGAGATGCCTCCCGGGCGCAAGCCGGTAAAAACCATGACCTTCACCGATGCTGAGCGTGAGAAGGTGTTTGGATTCATGCGCCGCCAGATAGAGGAAGGCAGGCAGATCTACGTGGTCTACCCTCTCATCAGGGAGTCTGAATCACTTGATTACAAAGATCTTGAGGACGGCCTGGAGAGCATGGCACGCGCCTTCCCTCCCCCGCAGTATTGTATCAGTGTGGTACACGGGCGAATGACGCCCCGCGACAAGGAGATATCGATGAATCTCTTCCGCCGCGGACAGGCGCAGATAATGGTGGCAACCACGGTCATTGAGGTGGGTGTTGACATACCCAACGCCAGTGTCATGGTCATCGAGAGTGCTGAGCGTTTCGGTCTCTCGCAGTTGCACCAGTTACGAGGGCGTGTCGGTCGCGGCGCCGATCAGTCGTTCTGCATCCTCATGACATCACACAGGCTCTCTGCTGAGGCCACAGAACGCATCAACACGATGGTAGCCACCAATGATGGTTTCGAAATAGCAGAGACCGACCTGCGCATGAGAGGCCCCGGAGACCTGGAGGGGACGCAGCAGAGCGGTATGGCTTTTGATCTTAAGATCGCCGATCTTGGCAAAGACGGACAGATACTTAACCTTGCACGGTCACACGCTGCAGAGATTCTGGCCGACGATCCTGAACTGTCACACGCAGAGAACCAGGTGCTTAAGGTCAACCTTAAAAGGCTCTTCGGAAAGAAATACACCTGGAGTGAAATAAGCTGACGCCCTTCCACCTCAATCCTCAGTCTTCAGTCTTCAGTCCTCAGTCCTCAATTCGCAAATCGCAAATCGCAAATCGCAAATCATAAATCCTGCATGCCCCTTTCTTCGGTCTTCGGTCTTCGGTCTTCAATTCGCAATTCACAAAATATGATTTTTGCTCTGTTTTATTTATTTGCTTGTAGCTAATATTGCCGGTTCCAGAAAGAACTGATGCAAAAAGGTGAGACGATAAGCCATGATGGTGTTGTGATGAGTATCTCCGGCAACGGCACTGCCGAGGTGGAGATACTGGCAGGCAGCGCATGCTCAGGCTGCCACGCAAAGTCAGTATGCGCAGCCGGTGAGTCACAGGTCAAGATCATCACTGTTAAAGATGCTTCCGATCTCAAGCCCGGCGAGAAGGTAATTGTTACTATGGATCTGTCGCAGGGTTTCAGGGCTGTAACAATCGGTTATGTGATACCTCTGGCAGTATTGGTCACTGCATTCATCGGATCAACCGTTGCAGGGGCAGGAGAGCTTTCAAGTGCCTTGATATCTGTCTCTGCTGTAGCCATTTGCTACTTCGTGATCTGGCTCTCAAGAAAAAATATTGATAAGAAGTTTGAATTCAAAATAAAGGTCTGACAGATGAGTTCCACAGTTTTGTTAACGATCATCATGCTTAGCCTTCTGGGCCTGCTGGCAGCAGTGATATTGTACATTGTTGCCCAGAAGTTCAAGGTTGTTGAGGATCCGCGTATTGACCTTGTAAATGAGGTGCTGCCGGGGGCTAACTGCGGAGGATGTGGTTTCACCGGGTGTCGTGCCTTTGCCGAGGTACTGGTCAAAGCCGAATCATTTGAAGGTCTGAACTGCCCTGTCGGAGGTGCTGAAACGATGGGCAAGGCAGCAGTGATCCTTGACAGGCAGCCTGTTGCTGTAGAGCCTAAGATAGCCGTTTTAAGATGCAACGGCACACCTGAAAACTGCAAGCGGACCTCTTATTACGACGGGGCAATGAATTGCCGCGTAGCCCATTCCCTGTATGGCGGCACCACAGCATGTCATTACGGCTGCCTGGGCTGCGGAGACTGTGTGGCAGCATGTAAGTTTGATGCTATGTATATGGATCCGGTGACACAGCTTCCGGTAATAATTGACGAAAAGTGTGTTGCCTGTGGGGCTTGTGTAAAGGCATGTCCGCGTAACATTATTGAGCTGCGGAAGCGAAACCGCAAAGACCGTAAGATATTCATATCATGCGTCAACAAGGACAAGGGGGGGCCGGCACGCAAAGCCTGCAGTGTGGCATGCATCGGATGCGGCAAGTGTGTAAAGGTATGCCCGTATGATGCAATTACAATGGCTGACAACCTGGCATTTATTGACTCATTCAAGTGCAAGCTGTGCCGCAAATGTGTCACCGAGTGTCCTACCGGGGCCATCCTCGAGATTAACTTTCCAGTGAGGGAAGAGAAGCCCGCAGAGCCTGCAGTGACTGAGGTTAATTAACAAGAAGCTGATAAACTGAAAACAACTGATAAAGTGTTCAAGACTTTTCCAAAAGGTGGTATTCATCCGCCCGAAAACAAGATCACGGCTGACAAAGCAATAACGGTACTGCCATTACCTTCTGCGGTCACTGTGCCTCTCAATCAGCATATAGGCGCCCCGGCGATACCGGTGGTGGAGAAAGGTGCGGCAGTGAAGGCAGGGCAGATCATCGGGCAGGCAAAAGGATTTGTCTCAGCCAATATTCATTCACCCGTCTCCGGCAAGGTGAGCAAGATTGAACCTGTGGCCGACACCACCGGTTACAAGCAGATGGCAATTGTCATTGATGTCGAAGGTGATGAATGGATCGAAACAACTGATCGCAGCGCGACGCTGGTGAAAGAGGTCACCATGACGCGTGAACAGATAGTGGAGCGGTGCCGTGAATGCGGGCTGGTTGGCCTTGGTGGCGCTACCTTCCCGACACATATCAAGATGACCGTCCCGGCAGGTAAAAAGTGTGACATGCTGATCATCAACGGAGTCGAGTGTGAGCCCTACCTGACATCAGACCACAGGCTGATGGTTGAGAAAGGAGCTGAGGTGCTTACGGGTGTCACAATCATCATGAAGGCGCTCGGAGTCAGTAGTGCTGTTGTAGGTATTGAAGCCAACAAGCCGGATGCCATCAGCCAGCTTACATCATTAGCCGGAGGGTTTGAGGGGATATCGGTGCAGCCACTGAGGGTGAAGTACCCACAGGGAGGCGAGAAGCAGCTCATCAAGGCATGCACTGGCCGTGAGGTGCCTTCGGGAGGTCTTCCTCTTGACGTGGGCGTGGTGGTACAGAATGTAGGAACAGCATTTGCGGTATATGAAGCCGTTCAGAAGAACAAACCCCTGATTGAAAGAGTTGTTACCGTCACCGGTAAATCTCTCTCACAGCCGGGGAACTTTCTTGTTAGGATTGGCACATCTGTGACGAAGCTCATCGAGGCAGCAGGTGGGATGCCAGGTGATACAGGTAAGATTGTCAATGGCGGACCGATGATGGGTAAGGCACTGGCGATGACCGACGTACCCGTCACCAAAGGAACCTCAGGTATAATTCTTTTCCCTGATTCTGAATCACGACGTGATGAGATCATGCCATGCATAAGGTGCGGTAAGTGTTCAACTGCCTGTGCAATGGGACTTGAGCCATGGCTTCTCTCTGTGCTCTCTGAGAAGACAATGTTTGAGAAGGCTGAGGCGGAGAAGATCACTGACTGCATGGAGTGCGGAGCATGCTCCTATACATGTCCGGCGAAAAGGCCCCTGCTCGATTACATCAGGCTGGGCAAGGCAACGGTTTTGAAGATGATCCGTGAAAGAATAACGAAATAGCTTTAAGCAGAATGAATAATATCCTGAACGTCTCTCCCTCACCTCATCAGCAGAGCAGCGAGACTACCCGCAAGCTTATGTTTGGAGTGGTGATTGCCCTGCTGCCGGCGCTGGCCGCCTCAGTTTACTACTTTGGCATAGGTGCCATCATAGTTACACTTACCTCAGTGCTGGCCTGTGTGGCATGCGAATTTCTGATACAAAAATACATACTTAAGACAAAGACATCGATATCAGATGGTTCTGCGGTGGTGACAGGATTGTTGCTGGCATTCAATGTCCCGTCAAATCTTCCGGTGTTAATCATTGTCATCGGGGCAGTCATTTCAATAGGTGTGGCAAAGATGACATTCGGCGGGCTGGGTAACAATCCATTTAACCCTGCCCTGGTTGGAAGGGTCTTCCTGCTTATCTCCTTTCCCGTTCAGATGACCAGCTGGCCCGTACCGTCGGGGTTTAAGACAGGATATACTGATGCGGTCACAGGTGCTACTCCGCTCGGCATCATCAGTGAGGGAGTGAAGAACGGAGAGAGCATCGCGGTGCTGATGGACAAGGTGCCGTCGCACATGCAGCTCTTCTATGGATATATGGGAGGATCGATGGGAGAAGTTGCAGCTGCAGCCCTGATACTGGGTGGTATTTTTATGATCTGGAGGAAGATAATCACATGGCACATTCCTGTTGCTGTGCTGGCATCAGCAGCTCTCTTCACAGGTATCTTATGGATGGCAGATCCGGCAACATACGCTGATCCCCTCTTCCATCTCCTCACTGGCGGGATGATGCTGGGAGCGATCTTCATGGCAACTGACTATGTCACATCGCCCATGACGCCTAAAGGAATGATCATCTATGGCACAGGAATAGGTGTGATAACGGTACTTATACGCACCTGGGGAGCATATCCCGAGGGAGTCTCTTTTGCGATACTGATAATGAACGCCTTTGTGCCACTATTGAACATGTATATCAAACCGCGAAGGTTCGGAAAGGAGGTTATGAATGGCTAAGATGCAATCATCGCTGAGGAACATGGCTTTATCACTCACCCTGATATCATTAGGAGCTTCGGCAGCACTGGGATACGTCTACGAATTCACAAAGGGACCAATTGAAATCTCATTGCTGAACAAGAAACTGGAGGCTATCAGACAGGTAGTGCCTGAGTTCGACAATGATCCTAATGCTGATATGTTCCTCCTGCCCACCGGCGAGGGTGACAGCCTGGAGGTATATCCTGCAAGGAAGGGGGAGGAATTGGTCGGTTACGCTATAAAGTCCTATACTGAGAAAGGTTTCAGCGGTCATATTGGCCTGATGGTAGGATTCACACCTGATGGCTCGATATACAACATCAATGTCCTGGAGCACAGGGAGACCCCTGGTCTGGGCACGAAGCTGGTTCCTGAGGGTACTCCTGAAAAACCTGAGTTCAAGGACCAGTTCAGGGGAAAGAATCCTGCTGAGTTCCCGTTGAAAGTGAAGAAAGACGGAGGGCCGGTAGATGCGATCACTGCTGCGACGATCAGTTCCAGGGCATTCTGTGACGGTGTACAGCGGGCATATAACACGTTTGAAAAAGGAGGACTTAAATGAACCAGATGAAAAACTTTTCAAAGGGATTTCTCAAGGAGAACCCCATACTCGTGCTGGTCCTTGGCACGTGCCCGACACTTGCCACTACTTCTTCTGCTCTCAATGGCCTTGGAATGGGACTGGCAACTACCTTCGTGCTCATTGGGTCAAATGTCTTCATTGCCCTGCTAAAGAATGTAATACCTGACAAGGTGCGCATTCCTGCCTTCATCATTGTTATCGCCACCTTCGTTACAATAGTTGACCTGGTGATGCAGGCATATGTGCCTTCCCTCTATGCAACACTCGGGATATTTATCCCGCTGATAGTTGTCAACTGTATCGTACTGGGACGGGCTGAGGCATTTGCCAGCAAAAACAGTACCTGGTCATCATTCGTTGACGGAGCAGGCATGGGATTGGGATTCACCCTGGCGCTGGGAGTTCTGGGTGCTGTGAGAGAGATACTGGGCAGCGGGTCAATAATGGGTTACAAGTTCATTGAAGGAGACGGCATCCTGGTTTTTGTTCTTGCCCCGGGAGCTTTCATCGCATTAGGGTACATGATTGCGGTTACCTACAGAATCAACAAAACTTAATGAGCATTACATCATGGAATATATACTTCTGATTATTTCTGCAATACTGGTCAACAATGTGGTTCTTGCCCAGTTTCTTGGTGTATGCCCTTTTCTTGGAGTTTCAAATAAAGTCAGTACGGCAATAGGGATGTCTGGTGCAGTAACATTTGTCATGGTTCTTGCCACCATGGCCACTTATCTCATTTACACCTATATACTGCTTCCTCTGGGCATCGGGTTCATGCAGACCATAACCTTTATCCTGGTGATTGCTGCCCTGGTGCAGATGGTAGAGATAATTCTTAAAAAGATAAGCCAGGGCCTTTACCAGGCGCTGGGTATCTTCCTTCCGCTTATAACAACCAACTGCGCGGTGCTCGGTGTTGCCATTCTTGTCATTCAGAAAGAGTACAATCTTATCACAGGTGTAATATATGGCGGTGCCACGGCTCTTGGCTTCGGCCTTGCCCTGATAATACTCGCCGGCATCCGTGAGCAACTTGAGCTTGCCGATATCCCGAAAGGCATGCAAGGTGTTCCCATCTCGCTGATCACTGCTGGTATTCTGGCCCTGGCGTTCATGGGCTTTGCCGGATTAGTATAGTATCATTAATTCCTGGAAAATAGTTGCATCATTCTGCAGTTGCCGATTTTGCCGGTTTTTCTTGTTTAAGTCGGCCCTTTTCCGTAAATTTCCATGTTTGCTTCACTTATTGTCTGCTGTCAGTCCTTGTTAGCCCGGTCCGGAAATCTCCGGCCAGATAGATCCAAAGTGTGACTGACGAAACGAAGTATTATATCTGAATCTTTGATAAGGAAACTCACTTCTGACACTAAATTGCACATAATCAATATCTTAATATGAGAAGACTTTCTCTCCTTTGCCTCCTGTTGCTGTCTCTCTCAGTGATGGCGCAGAATGATGAGTTCAGGGCCACCTGGGTTATTACGTGGCATTATATTGACAAGAATCTTACTGTTGAGGAAAACAAATCGCGCATCATATTCATACTCGAGAGTCATAAGAAGGCAAATATGAATGCCGTCATATGGCAGGTGAGGCAGGGTGGATCAGCTTATTATCAGTCGTCCTATGAACCCTGGGGGCCATATGCCGGTGACACCTATCCGGGGTTTGACCCGCTGGCTTTTGTTGTTGAGGAGGCACATAAGAGGGGACTGGAGGTTCATGCCTGGTTCAACACTTTTCATATAGGAACCAGTACTCCTGACAGGGTTACCGGCAAGCATCCCGACTGGATATGTACCAACCAGAGTGGTGCGGCGATGACGAAGAACTTCTGTATCTCGCCCGGTATACAGGCTGCACGCGAATACAACCTTGATGTTATCATGGAGATTGTAAACAACTATGACATTGACGGGCTGCATCTTGACTACATAAGGTGGAACGAGTACGATGAGGATGACATGAAGTCAGGGGTGAGCACAATGCTGCCTGACGGCATGATAAGCAAGGAGAGGCTGGAGCGGTTGGGTTCGGCAAAGTCTGAGGCCGGACGCTTCATCTACGACATCTACCACCCGTACAGTGCCGGTGTGCCTGACGGTTTCGGCTCGTGGGCTGACTGGCGCCGTGATGCTGTCACGAAGCAGGTAAAGATGATACATGACTCCATACAGCTTGTTAAGCCTCATGTAAGGCTGTCTGTGGCAGCGCTGGGCAAATATAAGGCAGGAGGCACTACCGGCTGGAACGGCTACTATGTTGTCTTCCAGGATGCGGCCCTGTGGTTCAATAACGGTGATATTGATCAGCTGACACCTATGCATTATCACTGGCTGACAGGATCATCGATGGTAAGTGCCATCGAGGCAGACTGGGAGCCTGAGATACAGCCGGGGATAGCAGGAGGACGACTTTATTCTGTGGGCCCGGGCTCGTATGTGCTCGAGCAGAACAATGTCTGGTCAAATCATCCGGCGATTGTTAACAGCTGCAGGACCAAGCCATGGGTTGACGGCTTTCAGTTCTTCAGTTACGGGTCGTGGCTGAACTTCAATTACTGGCAGGAAGCCGGGGAGACCTTCTTCAGTCGTCTGACCAGGGTACGGCCTCTCTTCTTTTATGAGCCTCCCTCCCCTCCTGCTCTCTCCATCACCAAAGTCAGTGACACTGAGTACCAGCTCACTGTCACCCCTTCGGTGGCTGACGGATGCTGGTATCTCATTTACAGGTCTGAGGACGCTAATTTTGATCCCGACACTGATGATATCGTCTCACATCTCTTTAGCAAGACGCCATTTACTGCAGGTGATCATTATGACGGACTGCAGAATTTTAACGGCCGCTACACCTATTTTGCCACTGCCTCGAACAGGTTTCGCAATGAGTCAGTGCCTTCCAATGCTGTTATGACCGATCCTGTCCCGTCGCTGGCTCCTGTTGTTACAGGTACTGTCCCGTTGCCTAATGCCATGGTGAGCATCTCCGCTGCGCTGCAGTTCATTTTCAGCAAAGAGATCGATCCTGCAACAATAAATGCTGCATTCACCATCCAGCCTTCTGTGCCTTGTACCTACACATGGTATGACAACAACAAAAAGGTTACCGTCTCTTTCAGCTCACCGCTGGCATACAATACGGTTTACCAGGCTACTCTGTCATCGGCACTTAAGGATGTGAATGGTAAATCAATTGATGGCAACGGTGACGGGGTTCCGGGAGATGCTTTCACGCTCTCCTTCTCCACGGAGGCTCCTGACACCCAGGGTCCGCGGCTGACATCCAGCACTGTTCCGAATAATTCATTGAATGTTGACGTTGCCTCTGCCATAAGCTTGACATTCAATGAGATGGTTGATCCCGTCTCCCTTCCGGCATCAAAGATAACCCTCAGGAACAGCAATAATGTGAGTGTGCCCTTCGGGTCTGCTCTTTACGAATCAACAGGGAAGAGTGTTTTATCGGTCTCGCCTAACTCATTGTTGGAGTTCAATAAACGCTACACACTGACTGTCAGCGGTACCTTTACTGATTTGCACGGTAATCCTGCTGGAAGTGACATCGTTATTTCGTTCACCACATCGAAATACAGGTACACTGAACTGCGTATGATTGATGACTTCACCACCATTTCAGGGTGGCAGGCCCCTTCATTCAGTGGCTCAACCACAGGTCTGAATGCCGGTGAGTCATCTTTTCTTATAACCACTGCTTACGGTCTCCCGTCAAATCCTACAAGGAACTCTGCCGTCCTGAGTTATTCATGGATCCCTGATGCCGGCACCTGGCTTATTCGCGAGTACCTTTCCCCCGACTATCCTCCTGCCCTGGTTGAGTTTGACACTACATTGTATCTGCAGGTATACCTCTTTGGCGACAGCAGCAACAACAGGTTCAGGTTCTGCATTGACGAGAACGACGGGTCGGTATGGACTGACCATGAGGTGTCACAATGGCAGCAGATCAACTGGAGGGGCTGGAAGCTTGTTGAGTGGAAGCTCAGTGATCCGGCTTCTGTGGGGTCATGGATCAGTCAGAACAACAAACTGCTGGGGCCCAGGTACAGGACTGACAGTTTCCAGTTCACACGTACAGCATCATCCTCGCTTGTTGGAAGCTTGTATTTCGACAACTACCGTGTTGTGAAGAAGGTACTGGACCTGACGGCCATTGAAGATAATACGCTTGATAGCCTGTTGATGGTTCCTGCTCCCAATCCGTTTGCTCTGTCTACTACCATCAGGGTCAGTCCCGGGGTATCAGGTCATTATCGCATGACGGTTTACACTCTTACCGGCGAGGTCATTGAGGCAGCTCTTGACAGCTGGTTATCACCCGGCAGTTATGACTTCACGCTGGGAGAAAATTACAGTCCCGGCGTATACCTTGTAGAGTTGCGACACGGTTCTGCCCGCCAGACGATACGTATAATCAAAACAGGATACTAACCTTGGGTATAATCAGTGGGTTTCTTAGCTCCGGGATCTATAGTACGGGTTTCAGGTTGCATTGGTTCTGCCAGCACCTGCTTTAATATCAATTTATGAAACAGTTGTAGAAGAAACAAAAAATGACAACGTCGAAATTTAGCACAGCAGAGAAATTTCTGATGCTTGCTCATCATCCTGAGAAGGGAAGGTTCATAACCTCTCACCTTTACATTCAGCATGGTATTGCAGGGGCATTACTTCTGGATATGACACTTGATGACAGGATTGAAATGGCAGAAAAGAAGCTTCTTCTGAAAGCAGGGAAAGAGACCGCTGAAAGTGTAACAGGTGAAATTACTTCCCTGCTGTCAGGATCAGCAAAACCGAGAAAGGCAGAATACTGGATCAGGAAGCTGGCAGGACGTTACAACAAATACAAATGGCAGATATTAAAAGGTCTCGAAGGAAAAAGGGTTGTACGAATCGAGAACAGAAAATTCCTTTGGGTTATTCCTTACAGAAAGAGCTACCTCATTGAGAGTTATACACGGAGTAATATTATCAGCCAGCTGAAAAACGACATTTTGTTTCATAAGGCTCTGGAGGGAGAGAATCTGGCTCTGGCAGGACTGATACAGGCTTGCAGGATGCACAGGATACTCACTCATGACAGGGAGGAGTTAAAGGAGATCCGGCGACGGCTGAAGCAAATAATAAAAGAAAGTCCTGTTGCTGACCTGGTTGGTCAGACTATCAGGCAGGTACAGGCGGCAATCATGGTCAGTGTAACCGCTGGTATTGTTGCATCGACAGCCGGGTCACGGCATTGATTCATGCTTTGCTGTCTTCCGTCTTCCGTCTTCGGTCTTCGGTCTTCAGTCTTCAGTCTTCAGCCATGAAAGGTAAGGGTGACGCAGGTTCGTTGAGAGAGAGTGATTCAGAAGCCATGCGCAGGGGTGATTCTGAGAGCATGAGGGAAAGTAACTCTGAGGCGATGAGGGAGAGTGACTCTGCCTCTTTGTCTGAGAGTGCGTCAGGCGATATGCGTGAGGCTGACTCGGAAGCGATGCGAGGCAGTGACTCAGGGGCAATGAGGGAGAGTGCCTCTGGTGATCTCCGGGAGGCAGATTCAGCTTCCCTGAGGGGTTAGATTCAGGAAAATGATAAAATATCACCAAGCCCACTCGCAACAAGCTATTGCCGAAGTAATTAAAGGCTCAATAGTCATTGAATCCGGAAGTGATATTTTAGACATTCTTGGTGATGTCAGTTATTCCGGATCCTCTGCAGTCATAATTTATTCTGATTCCTTCAGCTCTGATTTCTATGATCTTCGCTCTGGTGTAGCCGGTGAGATACTTCAGAAGTTTTCCAATTACAGGATGAAGCTGGCGATTGTCGGGGACTTTTCTCATCTGACCGCGAAGAGCTGGCGTGATTTCATCAGGGAGAGCAATAGAGGTTCTGCGGTCAGTTTTGTCAGCTCTTTTGATGAAGCCATAACTTTGCTTAGCAGATAGCATATTGACATTTAATCTGGTAGACTGCGTTACTTATTTTTGATGACCAAGTCAACAATGATTCTAATATTTATCGCTGCATATTATGAAAACAATTATTGCCGAAAGGGTAATTCACGACGGTGGAATGCGTGTTTCCCTCAGGTTCCCGTTTGACCGGGAGCTGACAGAACTGGTGAGGTTGTTCCCCGGAGCCAGGTGGAGCACAGAACTAAACTGCTGGCACGTTCCCGACGGGGATGAAGCTGATGACAAGATTATCAAGGCGTTCATTGATGTTGCGCGTATTGAATTCAAGACTCCCCGAGGGAAGAAGCTTATTGACAAGGTGAGGGAGATTCGGGAGAGTAAGTCTGTCGGTTTGGTTTCAGGGGTGAGGTCTTACAGTGTTCCAGGTCTTATGGCAGAGGGACAATCCTTTCAGGATAAAAAGCTGAGTGTAAATGCTATTGCTGATCTGGAGAGATATCGGAGATATCTTGAATCTCACAGGTATCCCCTGACGACGGTACGGACCTATACTGGCATGATGGCTGCCTTTCTCAGGTTTGTAGCGCCAAAGGAAGCTTCTGAGTGCGGTTCTGATGATCTTGTCAGGATGGTCAATGAGTATGTTTTGCCTGGGGGATTGAGTTATTCATATCAGAATCAGCTTATCAGTGCTGTAAAGAAGTTTTACAAAGAGATCTGTCGTGAGGTTATTGATCCCGGCGAGTTCACCAGGCCGCGTGTCAGGCATCGGTTGCCGAATGTTCTGAGCAAGGAAGAGGTCAGGAGCATACTTGCGGCGCCGGTGAATGAAAAGCATCGGGCGATGCTAGGTATCATCTATGGTTGCGGGTTAAGACGGAGTGAGCTTATAATGCTTGAGTCGGAGGATATTGATCGCGATCGTATGTTACTCACTGTCAGGCAATCGAAAGGCTTTAAAGACCGGGTTGTACCGCTTTCGTCCAAGCTGGTAGAGATGATAGATAGTTACGTGAAGCGGTATCGGCCGGGGGTATATCTTTTTGAAGGGCAGCGTTCTGGTGAGCCATACAGTGCTGCCAGTATTGAGAAGGTCTTTCACGCCGCTTGTGAGAAAGCAAGGATCAGGAAGGATGTTACTTTGCACAGTTTAAGGCACAGTTACGCCACTCATCTTCTCGAGGCAGGCACTGATCTGCGTTACATACAGGAATTATTAGGCCACAAGAGCAGCAAGACGACGGAGATCTACACGCATGTTACCGAGAAGAGCATTCAAAAGATTCGGACACCCTTTGACGATTTGTGATAAGCTAAAATGGTATTTATATAATTCACCTCAAGTGTACAATACCACCCCTTTTCACCAAATATGCATACCTTTAGTTGACATATAAACAAGTTATAGCCAATTTATAGACCACGAAGATGAAGACAATAATTTATTATAGCTGTTTCTTCCTCATAGTTTGTTCACTCATCTTTTCGTGTAAGATGCAATCAAGAATATTTGGTTATAGATATGTTCCAAGTCCTCCACTATGCGACACATGCCAAATAAGTAACCTTAAAAAATCAATTCTAATCACTAATGATTCAACTCTAATTTTCGGAGTAGTATTTGGAGGATTAGGTGTATCAACAACAATAAATTATTCAAGGATTGGAAATACTATAATCACAGACACGGTTGACATAAATGGAGATAAATCTTATAGTGAATACCTAGATGAGATTTTTGGAAATAAACTTTCATTCTCAAGGGATAGTATTATTAATGAGCGTACAAAAGAAAGATTCTATAGTGATAAATATTTGCGATATCAAAACAGAAAATATGGTAATTCAAAAAGCTATTTAATAATAGGTGATAAAAAGAGAAGACTAACTTCTGCTAACGTAAAAAGAATTGTATCAGGTATAGATACAACTTACCATGAAATAATATTATTAGATAAGATTCAAGCAGAAATGGAATACGGCATTAATACCAAAAACCACACATTTAAACTGATTAAAAAATAAACTGGCTATAACAGGTCGGTATATGCAATTGGCGCTCCGCACCGCGAGAACTTTCTGGCTAAAGAGGACCGTTAAGTGGTCGGCGGTGCGGCCTGCCCCGGCTCCCGCCGGGGTCCCCCACTGGTGTCACGGTTTTTGCCAACGCGAGAACAAACAAAACAACATCATAACCCTGCATCGCACCACGAGTGCAAAAACACGCGCCACCGCGACTCTGCGCCAACTGCACATACCGCCGAACGTTACCGCTAATTTTAAGAACAGATGCACTGATCATAAATATGGAATCGTCAAAAAAATTTTACTCTCAGACAGCAATCACAATTGCCACCTATTTTGGTGGTCCACTTGCCGCAGGTTACTTAGTGAAAAAGAATTATGACACATTAGAGCAACCTGAGAATGGTAAAAAAGCCTTGATTATTGGAATTGTATCCACAATTCTTCTTTTCATAGGTATATTTTCAATTCCAGAACCAATTATCGACAAAATTCCTAATGCCTTAATCCCATTGATTTATACTGGGATCATATATTGGATCGTGGAGAGGATTCACGGTGACATACTAAAAACACATAAAGAATCAGGAGGTGAGTTCTATTCTGGTTGGAAGGCCGCTGGTATAGGTGCTATAGCTATGGTAATTCTGATTGCAGGCATATTCCTGAGCTTATTGATTACTGGAGATCTGTCTAACACACAATTGAACTTTGATTCAGAAACCTATGATAGAGAAATTGCAAAGTTTACTGATAATGAAAACAATGCTATCGCTGTATTTAACGTAATCGAAACACAGACATCGGAATATCTGATAAATGAATTTAACAAAGCTCTTGTTCTTTGGGAAGAAAATCTGGCAATTGTGGAAAGATTAAATGGGATTGAAAATTTGCCGAAAGAATTATTGGATCAAAACACAAAGCTTTTGAAATATTGTGAGTTAAGAATAAAACATAATGAATTAATAGTGAAGGCTATCTCTGAAGATACAGACAAATATGTGTCAGAGATTGAAGACACTTGGTCTGAGATAGATCAAGTATTAAATGACTTGAAATAAAACTAGCGGTAACAGGTCGGTATATGGCATAGGCGCTCCGCACCGCGAGAACTTTCTGACTAAAGAGGACCGCTTAGTGGTCAGCGGTGCGGCCTGCCCCGGCTCCCGCCGGGGACCCCCTGGTGGTGTCACGGTTTTTGCCAACGCGAAAATTAACAAAACAACATCATAACCCTGTATCGCACCACGAGTGCAAAAACGCGCGCCACCGCGACTCTGCGCCAACGCCACATACCGCCGAACGTTAGCAACAATTGTAAACGCTGGATCATGAGATCATTACGAAATTCAATTTTAGTTTCACTTGTAACTTTGTTTGCCAATGCAACTTTGTTGGGGCA
>JALOMO010000156.1 GCA_025455395.1 Bacteroidales bacterium | reverse complement strand
AATATGGATCTTCATCAGACATTCTCCAGATTTTTTAACATCTTACGGTTTACCTTAATGCTGTAATAGAGGTTTAACAACGACAAACCTATGAAAACCCCAAAACCGATCTTCATAAACGTGTCGACAGCCTTGTTCTCAAAGGTAATCATATAAATATCTCAAAAAAGCCCTCAAACGGGACCCTGTTACCACTGTCATCTTCCCAGGCAACCAGAGTGTTTACCTTGTTGTCTGCCTTGCCATACTTCACAAGATGACCGTTCGGCAAAACCTGCATACCGATACTCATGATCTTGTTGACATCTATCGGCCCGGACCGGATAGCCCTCTCAGCATCGGCTATATGCGGAGGTACCTCAACAGCCGGCTTATCAGAAACAGGCGGAGCTGTAGCTACCGGCTTCTTAGACCCGGCAGGAGCAGCAGGAGCACCGGTCGGATTCAGCTTGCTCTGTAAGCTCAGCTGGTTCTCCTTGTACTTGTTGAACATCTCAGATGCAGTCTTCTGAGCATCCTTGAAAGACATAGTGGGATTCTGAGCCCGCACAATCTTCAAAACTTCCTTGTAATCCATAATTTCGAATTTTATTTATTGAATAGTAAAATCCTTACCTTCTGATAATATAACTTCCTTCGATCTTTTTTTATAAAAACACCACCTGTGTAAAGAACAGGAGAGAAAACCCAGGATATGATGCTGATGCCGAAATTGCCGCCACGCTTCAGAACTACAAACATGCCAACAGCAACACATATCTCAATATACACCGTCAATATAAACCCGGCTATCTTCATCTCAATACAGCTACCACAGCGGTAATAATCGTCGTGCCGGCAAACAAATCACGCCAGAAACGAGCCCGGCTGACCTGCTTCTTCATAATACCCGCCTCAGTATTGTAATTGCGGATCTGTGAGTCACATAAAGAAATATCATTCCTGAGATTGTTCACCTGGGAATTCAAATTACCCACAGTAGTTTCATAATTCTTATTAAGCAAAAGCGACGTGCTCAGCGCCTTGCTCTGAACACCAAACTCTGTACTCAACATGTCGTAGGAAAGTGCATCGGAATATATCTGCCGGACCTGGATGCCACTGAAAGGATATTTCAAAATACCATTATCGTAATTCGGGTAAACAGGCTGTAAAAGAATATATATGCTGTCATCAGGAACAGCCATCAGCGAATCTAACTCCTTCCTGTGCTGCACCTTTAATTCCGCAAGCTGCCTCTGAAATACCTCCAGCCGCTTCTTCAAAGAGTCATTCGTTAAGATAAGCTGCTCATAAATAAGCCGCAGGCGCTCCGAGTCTTTCTTCAGAGAGTCCCGCTGAGCAGAGATCTCTTTATTCTTGCTCTCAAGCTGCTCTATCTTATCTCCCTGGTTCCGGATAACAATCTCCCGGAAATAAACCAGGGTGCACAATGAAACAATTACACATAAAGCTGCAATCAAAATGAGATTCTTAATAGAGGTTTTCATAGTCATTAAAGTTAAAAAGGCAGGCCCGGAATCCCCGTAACCTGCCTTGCCCTGATATCCCAATAACTACCCATTGTTGTAAAAGACTGTAAAAAGACGCAAGTTAGAAAAATCCCGGGTAAACTCCAAATTTATTTTCTAACCCTGAGATTCGCTTTCCGGACCAGCCTTGAAATAATGCCGGACAGCATGAACAAAACCCCATAAAGCCCCTATAACAGCCATGCCGGCAATAAACGATCCTGCATGCTTTTTCTCAGGACAGAAAAGATATACAACCGTGCATGCAACAGGCCATAGCCAGACCCAGTGCTTCACAATGAACTTCAGAATAGCGGTAAAAATCTTCTTTGCTTTCATATATCATGGATTAAAAAGTACAACCTTCTCTCCGGCATCCCTGCAGTCCATGTGCACCCAGGAAACACCTTTCTCAAGACGAACAGGATACGGCAACTTATACTTGTTGGCAATAATCCACTGCCGGACCTCCTCAGCTGTCATCCCCTCAACATCGTAATCATCAGCCTGGCCGGTAAAATGAGGAGAACAATATATAATACCCCTGTACGTCTTGGCAAGATTGAGGGAACAAAGGTTGCAACGCAAACCCCGCTCATCGAACAGGCCTTTCGGAGCCTCTGGCAGTTCAGTGCTGATAATAGGCAACCGGGCACTTGCAAGCCTCTTAATTTCCTTGATGTAGTCTGAATTCTCGTACTGGTCCCAGTTGTTCACAAAAACAGGCCTGTTTAAAGAATTCCTGACCCAATCCATAAGAATAAGCTGCTTCTCATGCAAAAACTGCCAGGCTACCTCGCCAAAACGATAATATACATGAGGACATACTAACTCCTTCAACTCAAAATACACCGGTTTGTCAATCATATCGTGTCTTTATCAGAGATATCCGGATCTTTGCCCCACATCCTTAATTCATAACCTTCCGGGAGAGCTACTATCTCTCCACGCGGATTTACAACAATGGGAGAACCTAACCCGTCAACCTTGTTTTCAATAGTCTGTATCTTCTCGGGAACCTTGCGGTCCTTAATGTTAAAAAATGTGTTAACGCCTAATGCCAGTGCAGCCACAAGGACAGTGATAAACGTTAACACCCGGATGACCTTCGAATGCCGTAACTCCTTAGCACTCCTGTCACGCTGGGCAATATCATCCTGCTGTTCCTTTATAGACTTCGTTCCGGCTGTGTAACCTTCACGCTCAGCAACATACTTCTCCACAGCACTCTTGGCACTGTTGGCAGCATTAATCGACTCCTGGTATTTATTGATTAAGTCATTAACAGACTTATTCACATCCTCCTGACCTTTCTTCACAGCTGCCAGCTGAAATAACATACCATCTTCCGGATTACCGTTCCCGGTGATCATCACATATACCTTGTGTATCTTGTCATCAATAGCCTGCAAATGACGTGTCTGCCGGCATCTGTGAGTAACTTTCTTCGATTTAACCTCAGCCATATCAGAAATGATCTATACCTGTAAGAAAAAAAATACTTACAATGCCGGAACATACCTTGGTGAAAATTATATAACTGGCATCAACTTTCGAAAGTAGCCTGTCATATATCTTCGTAGCACCGACATAAGTTAATGGAAGCTTCCTGGTAATGTTATACACAAAATCGAAAAGAAAATACCGCATCAGCACAAAACCAACCACAGCCTTCCAAAATGGTATATCCAGATCAAACTTATTAAGCCCCAGAAACCATGCAATGACAATGATCGCAAGAAGAATGTTAAGAGCAGCCTCAATCACTCCGGAAATAGTCTTCCGCCCATTATCATACAAGCCCTCATGAAAAGCCTCAAGAAAAGTCCAGAATACTACAAAAGCCAGAAGCATATCGAATCTTTCTTAAATGTCAGTCAGGTTTCTTTTCACTTGCGTATTTTGCCTTTTTCTTAAATACTGTATATACAGCCCATCCACCTCCAAAACCAAGCAGGAAAGATCCTGCAAGCTTAACAGGAAGAACAAGCCATACAGGAAACCATTCTAACTTGGTGACATCTATTACAGTGTCAGGATCAAGAAGAATGATTATAGCTGCCAGGTCAAAGAGAAATGTGAATAACAGTTCAGGCCAGTTGTCTTTGAACCAATACTTGAAATCAAATCCCGGTTTTTTCTCTTTACGGTTTATATACCGATTAAGAAAGTATGCCAGAGTGCCGATAAAAAAAAGTATCCATGCTTTCATGTTATTTTACTATTACTGGTTTGTTATTAACTATCGGAGGCAATCCCCCGTTTGTCACTACTGTCTGAGCGGGTGTTGTTATCGTTATCGCATCGCCATAACTTGCGCCTCCCTCACTTGTGGTTGCATAACTGCGGAAATAGTAAGTAGTCCCTCCCTTCAACCCCCTGATAACATCCGTGAATGACCCCACGTAAGGCGTGTAAATAGTCCTTTGGTTGCTTATTGTAGGATTTGCCGAGGTTGACCAACATACCCCCCGCTGAGTAAGTGTTCCACCGTTGGCTGAGTAGATAGTCCCACTAACTGATGCTTTATAGGCATTGTATGTTACATCATCCGTAGATAGTGTCGCCACGGGATTAGTTTCCACGGTTACTATCACATACCAGTTCTCCGTAGTTTCATCAAGAGCCGTAACCACATAAGTAACCGTATCTGTGAAATCGTTCTCGGTGGTTCCGCTTACCTGTGCCGTGACACCTACCACTGCCGTGGCTCCTTCCGATAGTGTGAAAGTGGCTATCAATCCCGTTACATCAGTTCCGTATGCCACCTCTATATCAACCGTTTTGGCTGTAAAATTAATAGTCGCACTCCCTGTTTGTTCTGTAAATGAGTAAGACACTATTTCTTTTAAAGAACTATCAACTGACGAAGCTCCATATTCATAAGCTCCAATGTCGGGAGTGTCTAATCTTAAATTCCCAAGATAGTCAGCTGTTACACCTACATCTGTACCAGCATCTATGGCGGGAGAAGTGGATTGTAATTGATAGTTTCCTACGCCTGCAAATTCGGGATCATCAATTATAGAATGAGCATCATTACCTGTCAGTGTTTTCCAATCATCATAAGAAATACCTCCGCCTGTCGGCCTGTAATACCACGGGACCACTTCGTCAACATATAAATTATAATCTGCAACAATCTTATCGTCATAATAACTACCTTCCTCTGAACCACCCGTGACCACTATAACATTAAAGGCACGGTATAAGGGGGCAGACAGAATGTTGTTCTTGTAATTATAAAAACCGGAATCACTCGACTCATCCCATACAGTAAAATATCCCATCATCCCGTAACCGACTGCTGTATTATTATAAAAATCTACCTTCGTCCATGTAGTCGGCTGATCCCCACCTCCTACTAATTCATTCTGATTATCGGCGGCATCTGTGCAATCAAAGATATTATTATAAACCTCAAAAGTCTGCCCACAACACAAGCTAAGAACGCCTGAACCACCGTCAACATTGAAATAATTATTGTAAATCTTTACATTATCAACCACCTGATGAAATGCCGATGCCTCTAATACCGATCTTGCAGGATCATCATGCCAGTAGTAATTATTATAGACATTAAAATCGTGTGAGTACCAGAACCCCATTTCCTGCTGATCGCCCGTTGTACTCTTCTCCCCGTTACGAGCATAATAGTTATGATGCTGATTAAAGTTATAAGATGAAACTATCCACTGACCTCCTGCCCAATTGTTTTTAACTATATTCCTAACAATCTCCCCGCT
>JALOMO010000069.1 GCA_025455395.1 Bacteroidales bacterium | reverse complement strand
CCTGCGCAGTGCCTGGTCAAGTATCCACTCAATCTGACCGTTGGTGCTGCGAAACTCATCAGAGGCCCATTTCTCGATGGCACTCAGCTTGCCGGGATCGATCCTGATGACAAATGACTTCTTCTGCATGACTACTGATGAAGTGTTCCGGCATTGATGACAGGATTTGCATCCTTGTCACCGCACAGCACCACCATTAAGTTGCTGACCATAGCAGCCTTCTTCTCCTCATCAAGTTCAATTATTCCTTTTTGTGAAAGTTGCTCAAGAGCCATCTCAACCATAGACACGGCTCCCTCAACAATCTTGAACCGTGCGGAGACAACAGCGGTTGCCTGCTGGCGACGAAGCATCGCACCGGCGATCTCTTCTGCGTAGGCAATATAGTTTATCCTCGCTTCAATCACATTGATACCTGCAATATTGAGCCTCTCACGAATTTCCCTCTCGAGTTCATCGTTCACCTCTTCTCCCCCGCTGCGCAGAGTCAGCTTATCATCATGACCTTCCCAGTTGTCATACGGATAAAGACCTGCAAGCTTACGCAGGGCAGCATCACTCTGCACAAGTACAAAATGCTCGTAGTTGTCAACATCAAACGCCGCCTTATAGGTGTTATCCACCTTCCAGACAAGGACCAACCCAATCTTGATGGGGTTACCATTCTTGTCGTTGACCTTGATGGGTTCACTGTCAAAGTTCCTTGCCCGGAGAGATATCTTCTTCCGTACATAGAACGGTATCGCCCACCAGAAACCGTTTGTCTTTACAGTGCCCCTGTAAGCACCGAACAGAACCATTACCATTGATTCATTCGGATCGACCACCATTAATCCCGGAAGGATAAGGAGCGCCGAAACAGTCAGAACTGCACCAAGCCAGTATATCTCATTTATAAATGAGAATACCATGCCTGTAACCACCAGGATGCCTAGCAACAGGAAGAGATATCCCGATGCAGCCGTAAATTTTCTTTCTTCTTTCATGATTTATGATATTATTATGATATCACAAAGATATTATATTAATATATATAAGTCAAGTAAAATCGAAAAAAAAATTACATTTGGATCATGCATGACCGCCACAAGGACAGGGAGAAATACTTCAGGGAGCAGGCACAGACAACAGCCAGGCACGTTATTCCATTCATTAACAGCATAATGAAGGTGAGTGAAAACATTTCCGTTCTTGAGATTGGATGCGGGGAGGGAGGAAATCTGCTGCCTTTTCTTGACGCAGGATGCCAAAGAATCACCGGCATTGACATTTCCGTGGGGAAGATATCCAATGCCCGGAATTTTTACTCATCAATCTCCGGGGGAGAGAAGATCGAATTCATTGCAGCCGACATCTATGATTCTGCGTCAACAGGCAGATTTGATCTGGTGATGATGCGCGATGTCCTGGAGCATATACATGATCAAAAGAGGTTCCTTGGCTATGTAAAGCTCTTTCTTGCCTCCGGTGGAGTGCTGTTTATCGGTTTTCCCCCGTGGAACAACCCGTTCGGAGGACATCAGCAGATGTGTGACAGCAGGGTCCTCTCAAAGCTTCCCTGGTTCCATCTGCTCCCAACAAAGCTATATATCCGGCTGCTAAAGCTATTCGGGGAAAGTGAGGCAAAGATTGAAGGCCTCCTTGAGATAAAAGAGACTGGTATTAACCTCGGATGGTTTGAAAGGACAATAAAAAAAGAGGGATTCATTATTCTGAAAAAATCCCTCTGGTTCATCAACCCGAATTTTGAAGTTAAATTCGGGCTTCGTCCCCGGCGCCTGCCTCAGTTCGCAGGGTCAATCCCATGGTTACGGAACTTTATAACAACTACCGGATACTATATTATTTCAGTGCCTCCTCAAGGGCATTGATGACCGGTTGTGCCGAAATCTTCGTTCCCACTGCTCCGTTCATCCAATGCTGCGGAGTAAGACGTCCCTGTTTGTACATGCGGTCAACTTCTGAAGCAAAGTCCTTACCCTCCAGATAATCCTCAATCTGGAACTGTATTATTTGTCCGTACGAGTAGTTTGGCAGGTAAAGTGGCACGTCAATCATATGTGAATAGATCGCCAGTATCGGGGAGTCGTTATTACCCATCACCGGTGCGAAGTACTTGTTCCATACCTCAATGGCAATAGATATTGTCTGCTCCTTAAGCAGGGAAGGTGTCGTCTCAGGATTTTCATACAGCCACTTCCAGACCTTCATCTCTACCATTCCCACACCCATTATCTCCATAAGTGACCATGCCGCATCAAGCATCTGAAGCTTTTCCCTGTCAGGATTCTCCTCCTTAATACCGAGAAGCATCAGGTCGCGGTCCTGGAAAAGAAAGGCTGTGGCCTCAGTAAAACCTGTGTTTGGCACACCTGAAAGCATGAAATAATCTACATCATAAAGTGATATTGTTTGCTCTACATTGTGTCCGAACTCATGAACGGCAATGTTGTATCCTTTGTAATCCATACCCTTGTCGGAGATACGTGTTCTGAGATGAGATACTGAGCCCTTCATTGCAGCGCCCCAGGCATGACCTGAGCCACGGGCAGGATCAACAACTATCTTGTCTGCAATATATTGAGCTCTATCAGGTGACCATCCAAGTTTCATCAGCATAGCCGGCATATCCTTCCGGAATGCAGCCGGATCGGGATAAAGAGTTGATGTCTTCTCAGTAAGCATGCTTTCAGGGATAGAACTACGTGACTTAAAGCCGTCATACCATATATCATAGGGTCTCAGGTCGCGACCCAGCCTCTGCCTGATTATCTCTGCCAGCGCAGCAAGCTGAGGTGTACTCAGGTAGGTATCAAAGAGTGTCTCTATCTCCTCCTGGTCTATCTCCATTTCACCTGCAAATTTCCGGAGAATTGCGGTGTTCATTCCCGGGCTGTAGGGATCGATAGCCTTGTGAGCATTGAAGATATTAACCACCTGTGTATAACGGGTATCAGGCTCTGACTCAAGCTGTATTTCTTTCCCATCCTTTGTCACCCTGTTTGAAAAGGGAGCCCACTCATAATCAGGACTGTTTACAACCTTACCTGGTATCTCCTGCCTGATGATACGTTCCATGACACGGTATATCATCTCCTGTTTTTCTGAGCCATTTTCACTGTCAGCATAGCTGGCTTTGATCTCATCGCGGAGGTTCCAGTGTGAAAGGAGAACCATATCATCGGGGAAGATCTGACGGTTGTCATCTGTTCGCAACTTGCCCATATGTATGTTATATTCAGCTATATACATGGCAGCATTGCCGGAGGCCGCCGCCATTGCCTGATTCAACTCAGCAGGAACGCGTGATACGAATTGGTCTCCGAGGCGGGCCATGGCCCACTCTTCGCGGCTCCATTTCTCACCAAGTGCTTCCTTCTCGGCAAGAGTGTAATAGGGAAAGTTAAGGGCAATTACAAATGCTATCTTGTTCGAATAGAAATCAGATTGTACATGTGATCCGACCGAATAATTTCCAAACATTTTGTCAATCTCATCAATCTCACCAGCAGACTCATCAAGGACCTTTTTAAGATCCAGCGTTATTTCATTAAGGTTACCTCCAAGTGATTCAAAATAGGAACTTATTTTAACAAATACCTCTTTTCTCTTCTGCGGACTGGCAATGTAGTTTGTTGCGACAAAGTCAGTAAACTGCTGAGCAGAACCATCCTCTTCTCTCCAGAGTGAAGCTGCGTGCCTGATACCCTTCTCAAGCAGAAAGTTATCCGTTTCAGGATGTGAAGTACGTATGCCATCTATTGAACTAACAATGGTGGCTTCATCAATAAAACCTGCTCCGGACTCGACTCCCTTCTTATCAGGAGAGGCGCAGGCTGCCAATGCTGCAATCATAAGTACGATGATCTTTTTCATTTGAAATGGATATTACACGATGTTTGGTTACTGAACAAACTGCAATGCATAATATTTTGCTGTAAGCTTTTCACCAGTGGCTTTTTCAATCATCTCATTCCACTGATATCTTGCTCCAGGCATGAATACATAATTCCTGAAATAGTCACCTACAGCTTTATCGCCAACCAGTGAACTCCCTGAAAGCACATTCGACTCTATATGAGCGTAGAATTGTGAAGCGAGCAGTTCCCCGAGAAGATAATTATGATAATAGCACGGATACAGAGCTACATGTATCTTTGTGGCCCAGTCAGGCATATTGCGTCCAACAGGCTTTTTCACCACCTGGTATTTTTCAACGATATCCCACCAAAGCTGGTTTAGGTCCTGATCAGGATTCTCATACATTGCTTTCTCGAAGCGGTACATTACCTGGGCCCAGCGGCTGAATACCAGCTGTTGAAGGCGTAGTGCCTTTTCGCTTTCACCGGCTATCCTGTCTCTTTCATTTTCGTCAATGATATTCATATCACACATCCACCGGGGATCAGTGGCCAGTCTGCCGAAGAAGTTGGCAATAGCTTCCGTTGTAAAGGTGTGGGCAGCATCCCGTAAAGTGAAGGGCAGAGTAATATCATTATAGTAAGAGTAAACTCCATGACCGAGTT
This sequence comes from Bacteroidales bacterium, assembly GCA_025455395.1. Classification (GTDB taxonomy): domain Bacteria; phylum Bacteroidota; class Bacteroidia; order Bacteroidales; family VadinHA17; genus SR-FBR-E99. The sequence goes on along the minus strand of JALOMO010000069.1, from coordinate 13,063 downwards.
CATGAAGGATGGTGTTCATCCAGTAAGAATCGGGTCTTATGTTATCAAGTGTCCTCACATCACCGGCTCTGTCGATGTCAGTACAGAATGCATGCTGGTTCTTACCAGGCTTCTCGTACAGGTCGCTCTTGGCCAGTATGGCATCAACCGGCAGACCAATGCCTGCATAAAAGTCTGTCACCAGTTTTACCGGGTCATTCTTTGCATAATAACTGTCAAAGTCAACAGTGTATATCTCAGGAGCCTCCTGGAAGTATCTGTTCTGGTAGTGCCAGGGCTGCAGTTCCGTGACTGCTATCCCATAACGTTGTGAAAAATAGCTATCAATATCTCCCTTGAGTTGAATAAAGTTTTCGCGGGTAAGGCTGTCAAGCTCATCAAAGATCTTAGTCACATCTTCAGGCTTCTGTCCAGAAAGTTCAAGGCTCATCCTGTGATAGTTGTCAAATCCGAGTTTCTGAGCAATTTTATTCCGATGCTTCACCAGATTTATGACATCGTCTGCAACCAACGGGCCTATCATCTTATGTCCCTCCCACGCAGCCTGCAACTCACTGCTTTTCTTTGAATTGCGGAGAATTTCTTCCACCTCGTTGTCAGACAACTGCTTACCGTCTATCGTTACCCTGAAGTTGGAGTATTTCTTGTTGATAGCCGTTTCCATTCTGATCTGCTCGGAAATAAGGCTTGTATCTATCTGCCCCTGTAGATAGGAATTATATATTAGATCAAGCTGCCTTGCAAGGAGCGGATCCTTTATCATTCCTGATTCTTTCAGAGCCTTCAACTCAGCGAATGCCACAGGATCAACGAAGAAGCTTACATAGTCTATTGATGCTTTCTCGCTGCGTGCCCATGCCTCGTCAGTGCCGTTTATGTTAGCTTCCCATGAAGCAAGCGCGTTTTCCCTGTAAAGAGGTATTATTTTCGTTTCATATGCGGAGATAAACTCCCTCATCCGGTTTTCCATTTTCTCCTGTTTTGAGGTACATGACCAAAATGTGGTCAGCAATACCAGAAAGTAAATAGTTAATCTTTTCATCATTTTTGTTTTGGATTTTGCGAAGGTAAAAAAAATGGAACAGAAATATGGTGATGAGATTCACCTTTGGCACCAGAGGTAAACAGATAACGCTCACTTGATGTATGACATTGATTTTCAAATGAAAAGGAGCGCAAAGACAACATGAAAGGCAAAAGGCAACTCAGTGTACCTTTGTGCCGTGGTGTATCTTCTCAAGCAACCCTGCTATTACAAATTCTTCAGGCTGAAGATCAAGACAAGGAAGCATAGCTTTTAATGCATGGTCAATGCCGAAAGCATCTTCAACCAGGTCAGTGGTGCAGGTATCAATTTCGCTGTAAGAAAGTAATTGGGTAGAGATGTTATGCATAGGCGTTGTTGTTCTCATATGAGAAAAACGCCCATCTCTCTATAAAAATTGTTTCAGCTGATTGAAAGAGTAATATTTTTTTCTTCCATCACCTTACGCATGTTAATGAGGGCATAGCGCATGCGTCCCAGGGCGGTATTGATACTGACACCGGTCATTTCAGCTATCTCTTTAAAGCTCATACCGGCATAATGACGCATTATCACCACCTCCCGCTGATCATCAGGCAGCTCGCTGACGAGACGTCTCACATCACGAAGCACCTGTCTGCGCACCATAACATCCTCGACATTCTCATCCGCAAGCCTGCGTGAATTGAAAAGATCGCTCTCATAGTCATCGTTTAGCACTATTCCCATCTGTTTTTCATGTCTGAAATGGTCAATGATGAGATTATGGGCTATACGCATCACCCACGACAGAAATCTGCCATCATCCTGGTAGCGGCCTGCACGGATAGACTGAACCACCTTCAGGAAGGTATCCTGAAAGATATCATCTGCCAGGTCACGACTGCGAATGTAAAGGCTGATATAGGAATAAACCTTGTTCTTATGCCGAAGGATAAGAAGCTCGATGCTCCTTTCATCACCGCTCATGAAACTGGTTATCAGTTCATAATCGGTCTTTGTACTCTTCATAACTCTTACTTTTTGGTCAAGAGTAGAATTGTGCTATAGGCTATCCTCCGTTATTTTTGGTTATTCACGATACAAAGAAAACAAAAATTCTTTATTTCAAAATGATTATTTTTGGCTTTTTCTTTACAGAAGTTTGAATGAAGGGTAATATTGAGATAAAAGGAGCGCGTGTTCACAACCTGAAAGAGATTACCCTTGAGATTCCAAGAGACAGGCTTATTGTAATCACCGGAGTATCAGGTTCAGGCAAGTCGTCACTGGCATTTGACACAATATATGCAGAAGGCCAGCGTCGTTATGTCGAGAGCCTCTCATCCTACGCCAGGCAGTTTCTGGGCCGCATGAACAAGCCCGATGTCGACTTCATCAATGGTATCCCTCCTGCTATAGCGATAGAGCAAAAGGTAAACACCAGGAATCCGCGGTCGACCGTAGGCACCTCCACCGAGATACACGACTATCTGAGACTTCTCTGGTCGAGGGTCGGACATACAATCTCCCCCGTTTCCGGTCGAGAGGTACGTAAACATACTGTTGACGACGTTGTGAATTATATCGCCAGCCTCACTGAGGGCACGCGCGTGGTCCTGACTGCACCGCTTGCTGTTCCTGAGAATGTTGATGCTTCAGAATTCATCGATTTTTTGATAAGACAGGGATATAACCGGGTAAGCACCGAGAAGGGTATTGTAAGGATTGATGAGCCTGGCGCCCTTGAATTGGTTCAAAATTCGCCTGTTGTTGATATAATAATTGACAGGCTGTCAGCGGGAAGGTCTCCTGAGGAGCTAAGCCGTGCAGCCGACTCAGTGCAGACGGCCTTTCTGACAGGAAGAGGTCATATAATGCTGACTGTAACAGACGAGGAGACTTCCCAGACGGTAAGATTCTCGGAAAATTTTGAAGAGGATGGCATCACCTTTGAAGAACCCACAGAGCATCTCTTCAGCTTTAATTCACCACTCGGCGCCTGCCCTCTCTGTGAAGGCTATGGCAGGGTGATAGGTATTGATGAGAATCTTGTCATCCCGGATGAAAACCTCTCGGTATATGATGACGCCATTGCCTGCTGGAGAGGCGAGACAATGAAGCAGTGGAAGGAGAAGCTTGTCTTCAGCGCCGGTAAATTTGACTTCCCGATACACAAACCATGGTATAAGCTTTCAGGAGAGCAGAAGGCACTTGTTTGGAGTGGCAACAGGTATTTCTTTGGTCTGAACCAGTTCTTTGAACATCTTGAAGAGAAGAAATACAAGATCCAGAACAGGGTCATGCTGAGCCGCTACAGGGGTAAACGAATATGCCCTGAGTGCGGAGGGCAGAGACTGAGAAAAGAGGCGGGTTGGGTGAAGGTAGGCGGCAGATCCATCACAGAAATAGCCTCTCTCCCTGTCAGCGAGGCTAATGAATTCTTCCGGAAACTGATGCTCAACGGTGAAGAGAGGGAGATAGCCGGGCGACTGCTGAAGGAGATACAGCAGAGACTTGGTTTCCTTGTCAATGTAGGCCTCTCGTACCTGACACTTGACAGGCTGTCTAACACCCTGTCAGGAGGTGAGTCACAACGCATCAACCTCGCTACCTCACTGGGCAGCAGCCTGGTAGGTTCGCTCTATATACTGGATGAGCCAAGCATTGGACTTCATCCACGTGACACGAATCTCCTTGTCAGTGTACTTAAAGAACTGCGCGACCAGGGAAATACGGTTATCGTCGTTGAGCACGAGGAGGAGATTATCAGAGCTGCCGATGAGATAATAGACATGGGACCGGGTGCTGGTACCCATGGCGGAGAGATCGTCTACCAGGGCAGTGTCGACTTCAGTGCCAGGAACAAATCATTGACTGCAGCCTACCTGACAGGTAGTCTTAGGATTGAAGTGCCTGCCAGACGCAGACGGTGGAACAGTTATATCAGCATCACCGGTGCCAGGGAGAATAACCTGAAGGAGATCAGCGTGAAATTCCCGCTGCATACAATCACCGCAGTGACAGGCGTAAGCGGCTCAGGCAAGAGTACACTGGTGCATAATATTCTTTTCAGCGCTCTCTCCAACAGATTGGCTGGCACAAACATTAAGCCCGGTCGCTTTTCAGAGATAGCCGGTGATGTTAGCAGCATCACCGCCATTGAGCTTATAGATCAGAACCCCATTGGGAAATCAAGCCGGTCAAACCCTGTCACATATCTGAAGGCCTATGATGATATACGAAAGCTGTTTGCAGAACAGCAGGCATCTGTTCAACAGGGTTTCAAGCCAGCACATTTCTCGTTTAATGTTGAGGGAGGTCGGTGTGAAGAATGCCAGGGAGAAGGACTGATACACGTTGAGATGCAGTTTATGGCTGACGTAGAGCTTACATGTGAGGCATGCAAGGGGATGCGTTTTAAGCGTGATATCCTTGATGTAAGGTTCAGAGGCAGGAACATTTACGACGTGCTTGAGATGACAATAGACGAGGCAATAGAGTTCTTTACAAGCTGTCATGATAAGTTCTGCAAAAAGATTGCAGAGAAGCTTAAACCACTTGCCGATGTGGGGCTGGGATACGTAAGACTTGGGCAGTCGTCCTCCACCCTCTCGGGCGGTGAGAGCCAGAGGGTCAAGCTGGCCTATTACCTTGCACAGGAGAAGAGCAGTGAAAAGATACTCTTCATCTTTGACGAGCCTACCACAGGCCTTCACTTCCATGATATAAACAAGTTGATGAAATCGATCAACGCTCTTGTCGAACATGGTCACTCAGTGATTCTCATTGAGCATAACGTAGAGGTTATCAAATGTGCAGACTGGGTCATTGATCTGGGTCCGGAAGGCGGTGACAGGGGTGGGCATGTTGTGTTCGAAGGAACGCCGGAACAGCTAGCGAAATGCGAATCCTCCTACACAGCCAGGTACCTGAAATTAAAGTAGAGACGTTGCATGCAACATCTCTAAATATGGCATTCTAATCAATCCTTCCGGGCAAACGCCTGTTTTTACCTGTGATATTCTTCAGGTCATCACCAAGGGCACCGCAGAAACCGCTGCGGTTCGGATAGCATCCTTTCAGCAGACTACAATCAGGGCAACAATCACTATCTTCACTATCATATCCGAAAGAAACCTATTTATATGAATCCGGATTGAATTCCCACAGGTCAGATTGAAAAGATAAATTAAAACCCGTGGCAATGTAAGCCGCAGACCCTATGACAAACGGTTCCCCGCATATCCGTGCCGCACCGGGAAAATCTGCCATCTGAGTCCATGCATCTTTCTCAGGGTCATACTCCCACATGTCTTTGAGATACGTACCGTTTAGTATACTATAACCTAACCCTACATAACCTTTGCCGTTTGGCAGGGAAAAAGAGGTACAGCTGTTTCTTAGTATTCCGGGAAACCTCGCTTTTTTAGTCCATGTATCTGAGATGGGATCATATTCATAGAAGTCACCAGTATTGCTGTCAGTTTCAGCTATGTAACCTATGCCATAGTATCCTTTGCCATTGATGGTGAAGGCAGCGCCGCTGCCGAAATATCCAAGCGCAGGAGGAAATGATTTCTCCAGCCATGTATTCGTTGACGGGGTGTACTCATACATTTGATATGAAGCCGGAAGATATGCCTTGCCATTTATTACAAAACCCGGCGCATCCATGCTTGACCCTTCACCTGGTCTTGGGGCTCTCTCCTCCCAAATATCTGTGGCCGGGTTATACCTTGTCAGCTCTTTCCGGTAAATACCCGAAGTTTTGCCGTTTGTGAGAAATCCCATCCCTTCTGCCTCAAACCCTGTTGCATATCTTATTGCTGAAGGAAAGTCGGCTATTCTTTTCCACTGGTCAATCGACGGATCATATTCCCAGAAATCACTTGCTTCGATGCCGTCTGGCCTGAGGCCTGTGCCAACGTAGCCTTTTCCTGAAATTGTAAAACATGCAATTGCAGTTCTCGGACCACCCGGAAAATCAGAGAGCCTCTTCCAGGGAGAGTTCACCTTAAGTGTTACCGGGCTTTGTATGACATGACCTGCTATGGTAGAAATAGTTATGTTATATGTTCCTGCAGCAAGTGAAAACGGAACCCTGGCCCTGATTTCATTTGATGTGCTTGAGATGACCTCAGCACGCTCTCCTCCTATAGTTAGAATGTTGAAAGAAGGATCAGGGTTAAAGTTTTGCCCGGTTATCACAATATTGCTGCCATTCCTTGCCTCCCGGGGAGTGATATCGCTGATCACAGGCTGTTTAAGCTCAAAATCCTGACTGAAATAATATGGGTTCCCAATATTGATGCTTATTCTGACAGGGTTGGCGTTCAATTTGTTCGGAACAATTGCTTTATAGTAAGTCCTGGTCTTCTCGATGACGGTTGCCTTCTCAGAATTAAAATAGACCTTAACAAAGCTATCGTCTGCCAGGCTGAGGTTTTCCCCGTAGAGGGTTATAATGTCTCCAAAAGTACCGGTTGCCGGTTCAAATCCGGTACATACAGGTTTTGTTATTTCAAAGTCAGCCTTTTGAAGAGCCTGGATGCCTCCGACTTCCAAATCAATCTTGAATAGTCCGTCACCGATGGCCGGAACCTTGAATTCTATATTTTCGCCATCGGAGCTGACAATGTCGCACAGATAACTGTTGATGGATACCTTGTTGCTAAGCTTCCTGAAGGCAAAGTTTACACCTGTTATTGTTACCGTGTCTCCCGCTGCTGCTGACGAGGGTTCTATTGAATAAATCTCCGGAGGGAGGCTTCCATTACCTGTGAAGGAGATGATGTTTCCCAGCGAAATGAGTTCATTGGTAATGAGGAACAACCTGACATTACAGACGACATTATTTGAAATTGCGGAGGTAGCATGGAAGGTTATCTCCGTATCATCATTCAATGGGCCAAGCATGACGAATTCAGCATTCTGTAAAACCAGATCGGTATGACTCATGCTTTGGTTTGGGCTCCACATGAAGCCATGCTGCGTAATTTGAGAATTTCCCCGTGAAAGAACTTTTCCCTTGAAAACAGCACCTTCTCCTGGTATAACAATGGCTTCGGTTGTCTCCGCTTCAGCAAACGGTTTTTCCAGATGTACTTCATTCTGGCAGGAGCCGGAAACCAGCAGTAATGCAATACTAATAAGGCAGGTTGAAGTGAAACGCATTCTCATAGCTCAGAACATTATTGCAGAGATTATGACTTGTTTTTGTTAATGAGGACTAAACTCCCATATATCATTCCTGTGCTGACCATCGTATCCGAAACCGATGTATGCCTTTGATCCGACGGTAAAGGCAACTGCACTGTACCTGGCCGTGCCGGGAAAGTCCTCAATTCTGTTCCATGCGTCGGAGACAGGATCATACTCCCACATGTCATTCAGATAAGTATAATCGAGCGTTGTCCCTAGTCCGACATATGCTTTTCCGTTCGGAAGTGAAAAGAAAACTGCGTTGCTTCTGGGTGTCCCGGGAAAGTCTGCCTTTCTGGTCCAGGTATTTGATGAAGGGTTATATTCAAATAACATCGGGGTGTTAATACCCTGCTGATGTATCCATCCTATTCCTACATATCCTTTACTGCCGATGGTAAATGCAGCTCCGCTTCCGAAATACTGAAGCTCTGCAGGATATGCCCTCTTAGTCCATATGTTTGATGCGGGGTCATAACAGTACATCTCTTCAGCAGCCATTACATAGGCCTTGCCGTCTATGACGAATGGAGGAGATTTCATGCTTGAACCCTCACCTGGCTTCTGCGCCATTGTTACCCAGGAATCAGTGCCGGGATTATATCTTGTCAAAGCATTGCTGTATGAATCACCTACCTTGCCAAGTGTAACGTACCCCGCTTCGTTAACTGCAAATCCCTGTGCAAAATATAGATTGTTTATCGGGAAGCTACTGATCGTTCTCCACTGATCAACCGCAGGTGTATACTCCCAGAAATCATTGAATACTGTTGTGTTGTGTCCGCACCCTAAATATCCATGCGTTCCGGTAGCAAAAACAGCAGGGCTTGACCGGGCTGTCCCCGGAAAATCGTTAAGTCTCAACCACGGACTCACAAACTCAATCGTTACTGACCAGTTTACCGGCTGCCCGTACAATGTAGTGAGTGTTAAGCCGGACGTGCCTGGAGAGAGACCGTAAGGAACTATAATGACTACCTCTGTCGCGCTCGACCTCGTCACAGTGGCAACCCTGCCGGCTATCAATACCTGGTTCATTTCCCTGACAGGATTGAAATTTGCCCCTGTAATACGGATCGAATCTCCGCCACGCACCGTCCCCGGCGACACATCAGTGATCTCAGCCTGCCTGAGGGTAAACTGTTCATTGTAAGAAAAGTAATTGAAATATTTAATCTGAACAACAGCCGGTGAGATATTATTCTGCGCCGGAACCCTGACCTTGTACTGAGTTCTTGTCATCTCCACGATCTCAGCCTGTGCAGTATTAAAATAGACCTTTGCATATAGGCTATCGAGAGAGAAATTTGTTCCTGTAAGTGTAACAATATCGCCGAATGTTCCTGTATTGGGCTCAAAGCCGGAGAGTATTGGCTGCTTCATCGTGAAATCAAGCATATTGTCTGATGCCAGGCCCGAAACGGTAACGCTGACCTTTATTTGCAGCTCCTCTGCCGCTGGCACAACCATGACAAGCTCATCATCTGATGAGGCAAGCACTCTCGCTTCGATATCATCGAAATAAACGGTGTTGTTGCCAGGTGTGAATGAGAAGTTCTCTCCAGTTATTGTCACTGTATCACCGCATACTGCTTCGCCTGGTTTGACATCAATCAGCTTTGGCTGCCTCCCTCCTCCCGAAACGAATGATTTAATACTCCCGAAAGAGTAATAATCATCTGTTACAATGAATGGTCGAACGTAATAGTTTGTATCCTTCTGCAGATCTGCTGTGACCATGCAGGTAAATGTTCCAATCCCATCCCTCTGACCAAGAAGTACGACTTCCGATCCGCCAGGGGAAACATTCTCATCAGTGCTCCAAAGGAAACCGTGCTCTTCTATAACGGCAGCACCTGCCGATAAAATCTTCCCTTCAAAGAGAGCTCCTCCTCCGTCTATCAGTTTTATTGAGGTAATTTCGACTTCAGGAATACCCTTGTCAGTAAACTTCTCCTCCTGGCACCTGACAGCCATAAAAGAAAATGTAACAATGATTGCGGCCTTTATGAGACTTTTACTTTTCATTATATCAGAAAGTTATCCCTGCAGAAATATTAAATGAATCCAATCCGGAAAATGTGTCATCACCCGAGAGTCTTGAGTAACCGGTTCTCAGGAACAATGCCAGGGATGAATTCATGGCATATGATACTCCCACACCAACCATCACTCCCCCATGAAACTGACTACCGGACTCGAACGGAATGCTCTCCGATAAAACTATATCTTCTCCGGCCATATCATAATCGATTCTTGATTCATCTTTTATCACAGCCTGAAACGCAGGACCGGCAAAGAATGATGGCTGCAAGCGTCCCGTACCAAATGCATATTCAAACAGAAGCTCACCTGACAGCACCAGATGATGTAAATGCATTTCCTGGTATAAGGTAAGGGAGTAATCGGGTATTTCTTCAATACTGAAACCATACACATATCTCTCTGCCAGTGAAAGGTTTAATATTGACCGGAAATTACGGGTTATCCGCGGGAATGATGTAGTCAGGCAAATGCCTATACCAGGATAGAGGGCCGGATCATATGAGTATCCTACAAGGTCACCAGTTTCATTTGCACTGAACAGGTCAACACCATACCTGACGAAAAGCCCTGCACCGGCCTCCAGTGCCGGAGGAGGCAGCTCATAAACAATATCCGATTCTGCCTGAGTGATCAATACATGGTAGTCATGCATCAGGTCGATCAGTACCTCACGGTCAGGCTCAAGGGTGTTTATTCTGTCAGCCAGGGCAGGTGCATCAGCCATGCATATTCTCAATACTGCGCGAATGCCCGATGCATCGGTATAAGCATCATCAGGCTGTGATGATCTCTTTCCTTTACGCCCTGCATTGAGGGTGAAGAGTCGGCCGTTCATGTCTCTGATAAGATAGTGATCGGCCGAAAGATCATTATAGTATAAAAGGTCTGAAACTCCATCGAATAGGATCTCAAGGAACATCTCTGAAGTCTCCGGTGTTATATCCTTCCCTGAGACAAACCGCCTGCCACTGTTTAATTGCCAGCCCTGGAGCTCGTCAGGTGTAAAAGATATTGGATTTATTGATGGACCGGCCTTGAATAAACATGTGGTAATAATTCCTTCGCTGTCTACAGCGCTTATCTCTCCCTTCATCGTTGTAGAATCATTCACAATAATGGTCCCGGGATTGAAACTGTTCTGTCCACTCAGTGCCAGCAGCGATAAAGAAAACATCATTAAAGCTGAAATAAAACTTCTCTTTTGAAAGGATGCCATTCTAGGTTTGATCATAAGACAGAATTAATAGGTGGGATAATACAATCCTATAAAACTACAATGAAATAATTTAACCAGGAATGATAAAACCGGGAAATTGAATACAGCTTTTCAAAAAGAATGTTAAAAAGAGCTATTTGAGCAGAAAGATTAGAGGGACAGAAAGACGACCGTTCCAGGAACGCTCAGAATGGTCGGCTCCTTCGAACTTAAGTGTTATCCAGTTCTTCTCATTGTAGCCGGCCGGAATCATAAGCCTGTCAACCTTCTTCTGATACGGTTCATACCATTTGTCAAGGGTTCTTGTTCCGTAGTCAAAATATATCCTGTGAGTTTTTGGGTCTGGAAGGTTCTCTGCAATATAATTTCTGAATGCTCTTGCAAGACGGTTATCATATTTTTTAAAGATATTTACCCCTCCCATTGGCAGATGTGTCGAAATACACCCTGCACCACCAAAGATATCCGGGTGTTCACATATGGCATATAATGAGATCAGTCCTCCCATGCTGGAGCCCAAAACCACAGTATTATCCCTGTCGGTTAAGGTTGAATAGGTGCTGTCAATGAAAGGCTTCACATCATTGACCACAAACCTCAGATATTCATCACCGAGCGGCTCTCCCTTCATACCCTTTTTTATTAGTCTCTCTCTCTTCCGCTTTGAAAGGCTGTTGAGCGCTTTCTCAGGGAAGTATTCGGTATACCGGTAATCGTCCCTGTTCCATATCCCGACAATTATACAAGGTCTTATTTTACCTTCCCTTACCAGGAGATCTGTCACCTCATCAGCTCCCCACTCCTGCTTGTTCCATGTTTTGGTGCTGTCAAAGAGCATCTGACCGTCGTGCATATATACTACTGCGTACCTTTTTTCGGTATCATAATCAGAAGGGAGCCATACGTCGACATTTCGGGGAGTTCTGATTTCGGTCCCGGCAATCATGTGTCTCTCAATCTTACCGGGAGATGTCAAATCCTGAGCAGTGCACATGCCTGCTAATAATGATGCTGCATAAAATGCGACTAGTCTGTTCATGAAGCCGTGATTTATTTTAGAGATAAAATTAATATATTTCTTTTTCGTGCTGAAAGTTCAAGGCTCTGCGCTCCCTGCACTCTGCTGGTACAGACCACCCCCTCAACCTCAACCTTAACCTTAACCTCAACCTTGCTCCTTACTTTACTGCACTGCAAAATACCTCTTTTTGAAGAAGAGAGCAACATTTACAAGTCCGATCATGACTGGTACTTCAACCAGCGGGCCGATAACAGCTGCAAATGCCTCCCCGGAGTTGATGCCAAAGACCGCGATGGCGACAGCAATGGCAAGTTCGAAATTATTGCTTGCCGCCGTGAATGACAGCGTAGTGGTCTGTTCATAGTTGGCACCTACCCTCCTGCTCATAAAGAATGAGACAAGGAACATGACAACAAAATATATCACCAGTGGAATGGCAATTCGCACCACATCGAGCGGAATCTTAATAATATATTCTCCTTTAAGTGAAAACATTACAAAGATTGTAAAGAGCAATGCGATCAGGGTCAGGGGACTGATCCTCGGGATGAACTTGGAGTGGTACCATTCCTTGTTCTTTACCCTGATGAGGATAAACCTTGTCAGGAAGCCGGCAATGAATGGTATTCCGAGGTAGATGAATACACTTTCAGCAATCTGGCCGATGGTAATCTGTTCTACGGTTTCATTGACTGGCAGGCCGAACCAGCCAGGCAACACGGCGATGAAAACATAAGCATATACCGAGAAGAACAGAACCTGGAAAATAGAGTTAAATGCAACCAGTCCTGCCGCATACTGCGTATCACCCTTTGCAAGGTCATTCCAGACGATAACCATAGCAATGCACCGGGCCAGACCAATCAGTATCAGTCCGTACATATAGTCTATGTTGAACCTCAGGAACAAAATCGCAAGGAAGAACATAAGGATGGGACCGATGACCCAGTTCTGCACCAGGGAAAGCCCCAGCACCTTTGTATTTCTGAAGACGTCAGGGAGCTCTTCGTACTTTACCTTTGCAAGGGGTGGATACATCATCACTATCAGGCCGATGGCAATGGGGATATTGGTTGTCCCGCTGGAGAGGCTGTTCCAGAAATCTGCAATACCGGGGCTGCTCCAGCCGATGATCACCCCTGCAAACATTGCCAGGAAGATCCATAATGTAAGATAACGGTCAAGGACCTTGAGTCGTTTTTTTGAGGGCATAAGATGGATTTTTTGATTTGCGATTTTCGATGTGCGATTAAGTGTTGAGGATCAATTGATATTTTGTGGCTTACGGGCAGAAACCGTTATACTAAATACCCCGGACCCTTTCTGTTCTTCAGTTGCAGCAACTATACCATCCGGGACTTCTATCCTCTTCTCCTTGTGAATTGTAATATCATTAAATCCACTCAGACGAATGAATCCAATATATTCGTCCATGGTGGAAGCGCCACTCACACAACCTGCATAAAGTTCTGCATCAGACCGTGCCTTTTCTGAAAGTGTTCCCTTGACCACCACGTCTGAGACGCAGAAATGTCCCCCGGGTTTCAGCACTCTCATTATCTCACTGAATGCC
>JALOMO010000068.1 GCA_025455395.1 Bacteroidales bacterium | reverse complement strand
ACCTACATGATTGTTGTCACGCTTTACCTCAAATGTCTTTACATCAGGATGATACAGCGGAATATCATTCCTTTCGCTGAACTCCAGCCCGTATAGCCTTTCGGCAACATAGAACATGCCTTCAGTCACATTTTTGGCTGAGAAATATGGTTTCGTCTCCTCATAGCTCAGATCATACTTCTCCTTGGGGATCTTTTCGGTGTAGTAGAACCAGTCCCAGGGTTCAAGCTTGAACTTGCCACCCTCCCTGTCAATCAGTTCCTGCTGTGCTGCAGCTTCATCCTTCGCCACCGGGAGTGCTGCCGCCCATATCTGTGCAAGGAAGTTCAGTACAGTCTCAGGTTCTTTGGCCATATTCCGTTCGAGCACATAATCGGCATGGCTTTCATATCCGAGCAGCCTTGCCCTTTCAGTGCGAAGCCTGATAATGTCAGCCAGTATCTTGTTGTTATCATGTTCATTGCCGTTGTTGCCGCGCATTGAATAGCCACGGAACATCTTCTCCCTCAGTGCCCTGTTGTCAGCATATGTCAGGAAGGGGAAGTAACTGGGAGCCTGCAGGGTGAAGAGCCATTTGCCTTCCATTCCCTTTGCCTTTGCTGCAGAGGCAGCCTGGGCCCTCAGACCCTCGGGAAGCCCTGAGAGATCCTGTTCGTTGTCAATCACCAGCGTGAAATCATTAGTCTCTGCAAGGAGATTCTCTCCGAATTTTACACCCAGAAGAGCGAGTTCACTGTTGATTTTGCGAAGCTTTTCCTTGTCCTCAGCTGAAAGACCTATCCCGTTGCGGATGAACCCAAGATACTGGTCTTCAAGAATCTTGCTTTCTTCGGGTGTGAGTTCAAACTTGTCCCTGTTCTCATAGACCGATTTAACCCTTTCGAAGAGTTTTTCATTGAGGGCTATGTCATCCCTGTGCTTTGAGGAAAGAGGCGACAGTTCCCTTTGCAAGGCCTGCAAAGAGTCATTGGTGTTGGCACCGGTGAGAGGGCCCATTGCGCGCTGTACTTTTTCATACAGTTTGCCAGTGAACTGTAATGCCCTGATTGTATTGTCAAAGGTGGGTGCTTCAGTATTGCTGATGATGGCATTGACATCTGCCATCTCCTCTTCCATACCTCTGATAAAGGCAGGCTTGAAGTGGTCAATCTTTATCTGGTCAAAGGGAGGAACGCCGAATGGTGTATCCCATTCGCAATAAAAAGGATTATCACATACCTCTTTCTTGCAGGAGGTTGCTCCGATCAAAGCAATTAAGAACATAAAGAATAGTTTTTTCATGGTCCGGGTTTTTGATTTATTGCTGATAAATGTATTGATAAATACTAAAATTTCAAAAAACGGAAGGCACCAGCTCAATCTTTCTTACAAGGTCTATTCGAATTCCATCAGGGGATCACCCTTGCTGACCTTCTCACCACGGTTTACAAGAAGCTTTTTTATCACGCCATCGCGGTCCGCCCTCACCTCCCTGAATGTGCGTCCGATCATGATGTACATAACAATTTCACCCTTTCTGACCTCTTTTCCTGCGGCAGGGAGGGCATCATCTCCGCACCAGGTATATGTTGTTCCGGAATATATAAAGGCTATTCCTGTTTCTGGTGCATTGAGTAGTTTTCTCGGTGATACTTTAGGCGTTGTACCCCGTGCCGCATCTGCCTTCTTCTCCTCGACTTCCTTAATGAATCTGGTCCTTGCCACCCCTGATTTATAATCACGGTACTGCCTGTCATGCATTGCCAGTTCGAACAGCTCCTCGTTATCCGTACCGTATTCCCATTTGTTTTCATCCATCTCCCTGCGGTAATCACTTAGTGCATCAGGGTAGTTATCCTGCGGTGTTCCCTCGTAGAAATCCTTTCCTTCTCGTCTGGCAAGCTCAATTATTTCCGGAGCCAGGGCTCCGGGCAGTTTTCCTGCTCTCCCAAGGATCATATCCCAGGTATTGGGATCTATCATTGAGAAGCGCTCCTTGCCATTCACCAGGGAGACGATATTCATCAGAGCAACGTTTTTGACATACTGGCTGAACGGTGTTACCAGAGGAGGGTATCCAAGCATAGGCCAGATATGCTCTACCTCCCTGAACAGCATGATAACAAGATCATCTTCAGATAATTCTGGCTTGTTTTTCGCCTTGAGTGCAGAGTTGATACCCTGGTGAACGCCTTTCAGGTCAGCCATCATGCTGCCCATCATTCCTCCTGGCAGTCCGGAACCGACAAGGAGGGATGTCATATGCCGGTTTCTTGGATCAATGAAGTACCCCAGAAAATCATCTATAAATTCCTGGGTCAGGGATCTTACTTTCATATATGCATCCAGGTTTATTTCCGGAACATCAAATCCGGCATCCTTCATTATTGCCTGGATTGCGATCACATCAGGATGCACCATGCCCCAGCTGAGCGGTTCCATTGCGACATCGAGATAGTCGGCACCCGCCCGGGCCACCTCGAGCATGGAGGCCACCGACATTCCGGGGCCGCTATGTCCATGATATTGAACCTTTATCTCTGGATTTTTCTTCTTTATCTGCCTTACCAGTTCACCAAGCCAGGCGGGCCTTCCAACGCCTGCCATATCCTTGAGGCATATTTCATCTGCCCCATATTCAATGACCCTGTCAACCACGCCCATGTAATAGTCAACGGTATGTACAGGCGAGGAGGTTATTGACAGAGCTGCCTGTGAAATCATTCCTGCCTCCCTGGCATACTTGACTGAGAGCTCAAGGTTACGATGATCATTTAGACCGCAGAACGATCTCGATATATCGACACCCTGTGCTTTCTTAACCCTGAACATCAGCCGCCTTACATCAGCAGGAACGGGATACATTCGTATTCCGTTCAGGGCACGTTCAAGCATATGTGTCTGAATACCTGCCTTGTTGAAGGGTTTCACCCAGTTACGAACTGCACTGTTGGGGTTTTCTCCGTAAAGGAGTTGTACCTGCTCAAATGCACCACCATTGGTCTCAATCCTGTCAAAGCATCCCATTTCAATTATGTGGGGAGCAACCGCCTCCAACTGGTCGGCTCTTGGCTGATACTTGCCTGTCGACTGCCACATGTCCCGGTATACCAGGCTAAACCTTATCTTCTTTTTCATTGTCAAAATGTAATAGTAGTTAATTCTCCTAACCTGCAACAGCAATCAGGAAAGCTGCAAAGTTAACAACCCCCGAGCCAGCGGATGTGACAAATGTCAATGATATCAGTCTTTTATATAAAAGAAGAAGATACCTTTTTAGGGTATCTTCATCAACCTAAACCTGATCGTTGAAGGCCGGACGGCCTTATTAAGGAAGGAAAAAGCTTTTTCGCCGCTCTATTTTATGAGAGCAGGATAGTAAGAGGCAATGAGCCTGGTGGCATCAAAATCCTCAGTGACACCCTGGGCAATAACTTTCTGGTGAAAATAGGCTCCCCTGTCAAGGAGTTCATCGGCTGTAATGATGCCTGCTTCTTTGAACTTGGGATCAACCTTGTTTACCCCGAAGAACTGACCATTACAGGTGTACGTTACTGACAGCCCGTCAGTTACTACAACATAATTCTTGCATTTCTTTTCTTTGTCCACGAAAACCTTCATGGTTACAGGGGAGTTTTCATAGGTAATGAGATAACACTTCATCTCTTCACCGTTTAGAGATTGAGGCTGATCACAGACCTCGATGGTGTACTTGCCAAATGATGTGTTTGATTCACCTTTTGCGATGACTCTGCCGAATGACAGTGATGCAACACCTGCAAACAGCAACAATGCGATAAAGATTCTTTTCATGACTAACCCGTTTTTTTGTTTAACACTAAACTGTCCTTTTAAAAAAGTGGAACTGTCCTTTTTCCATTTTCTTTTCAAACTAAAGACCGCCAACCCCTATCTTTGTTGCACCTGTTTTTTGTTAAATTTTTGTTAATCATGAAAAATATTTTGTAAACGCCTTGTAATGAGCAGGTTTACTTATTACTTAAAAAATCATTTTATTTTGCAGGTATTACTTGATTATTTCATAAAAAAATACTAAATTTTGTAAAATTTGTATCTGCCCGGGCACTTTGGGAAGATATTCATGAAATAGAAACTAATGCCTTGATCGTGAAGAAGATATTCGACTATTTTGATACACGCTACAGGGCAGAAATGCTTGGCAGGTCTGGAGACCAGAGTGGCCCTGTCATTACAATCTCAAGGCTTACAGGATGTGACGGGAGGGAAGTGGCGGCATCACTTGTCACACAGCTGAACATGAGATACAACACAACCAGATGGAAGTGGGTAGACAAGGATATCATCTATCATGCAGCTCATGAATTAAAGACCGACACCCAAAGGGTTGAAACCTATTACAAGGGGCTGGCACTCT
Source organism: Bacteroidales bacterium (assembly GCA_025455395.1). Lineage (GTDB taxonomy): Bacteria > Bacteroidota > Bacteroidia > Bacteroidales > VadinHA17 > SR-FBR-E99. The sequence goes on along the minus strand of JALOMO010000068.1, from coordinate 13,272 downwards.
CAGATGTATCACAGATGATAATGGCATTTTCCGGTTCATTCGTAACTGACAGTTCGGTAAAGAAAGCAATCAGGGATGTTGTACTTACAATGGCACGTGAAGGACATATCGTGATTATCGGACGCGGAGGGGTGGCCATCACCAGGGAGATGACCAACGCACTGCATATCAGACTTGTTGCTCCTCTTTACTGGAGGGTTGAGAACGTGATGAAGAAGAAGGATATGCTGATCGATAAAGCCGAGGAGTATATTGTAGATACTGATGAAAAAAGGCATAAACTGCTGGTTGATTTTCTTGATAAGAAGCCTCAGGTGCTGGATTATCTTTTTGATGCAACACTTAACAGAAACGCATTCAGCATAGATCAGCTTTCATCGCTCATAGTGAATATGTACGAGGCAAAGCTGAAAATTAAAGCTGACAGGTAAAGCTATGTTTTTTCAGAGTTTAGCATAGCTTGTTGGATGATTGAGTGAGGAGGGTAAATGAGAAGGCCGTCTCCGCCGAAGGAATGCGGAAGACGGCCCTTCTTTTATTGTTGCATATCTACAGGCAGCAGATCTTGGATATCCGGTGAATATGCTCTGCAGTACGTCGATTAAGCGCTTTCTTGTAAGCATCCCAGTCATCGATCTTCAGTCGTGCCACGCCGGTATCTATTGCAGCCTTCGCTACAGCCGAGGCTACCCTTGATATGAGACGAGGATCGACCGGCTTCGGAATGATGTATTCCCGCCCGAACTCAAGCTTCTCCAGGTCGTATGCTTTAAGCACTGACTGAGGCACCTTTTCTTTTGCAAGGGCTGCAAGTGCCTTTGTTGCTGCGAGTTTCATCTCTTCATTAATCGTCGTAGCCCTTACATCAAGAGCACCCCTGAAGATAAAGGGGAACCCCAGAACATTATTAATCTGGTTAGGATAGTCTGATCGGCCGGTTGAGAATATAAGATCATCACGGGTTGACATTGCATCTTCATAGCTTATCTCGGGTACCGGATTGGCCATGGCGAAGACAATCGGCCTGGGGGCCATTGTACTTAACATCTCCTTGGTAAGCATGTTGGCAACTGAGAGACCGAGGAACATGTCTGTACCCTTCACTGCATCAGCAAGGGTATCAATGTTTCGGTCTGTCACCCACTCCTTCTTGTATTTATTGAGATCGGTTCTCTTCGAGTTTATCACTCCCTTGCTGTCAACCATCACTATGTTTTCCTTCTTAACCCCGAGGGCTACATAGAGCCGTGTGCATGAGTTGGCGGCAGCCCCTGCTCCGCATACAACTACTTTCAGGTCAGAGGCTTTTTTATCCAGTATTTCAAGGGCATTAAGCAATCCGGCAGCTGATATGATTGCAGTACCGTGCTGATCGTCATGAAATACCGGTATGTCCAGCATCTCCTTTAGCCTGGTTTCAACCTCAAAACACTCCGGAGCCTTGATATCCTCAAGGTTTATGCCTCCGAAGGTAGGAGCTATCTTGGCACATATCTCGATAAGCTTTTCGGTGTCTTTTTCATCAACCTCGATATCAAAAACATCAACATCTGCAAATACTTTGAAGAGAAGCCCTTTTCCCTCCATCACAGGCTTGCCGGCCAGTGCTCCGATGTCTCCGAGACCAAGCACTGCAGTGCCGTTCGATATCACTGCAACAAGGTTTCCCTTGGCCGTGTACTCGTAGGCGTCATCAGGCTTTTTTTCTATCTCGAGGCAGGGATATGCCACCCCCGGTGTATACGCCAGACTGAGATCATGCTGTGAGCAGTAAGGTTTGGTGGGTATCACCTCCACCTTGCCGTGGCGTCCGCGACTGTGATAGAGCAGCGCATCCTCTTTTGTGATTTTCTGCATAATAGAGAGTTTTTTGGTTTTTAAACCTGGTTAGACTGAGTTATGATATGCCGAATTTAATATATTTCCCATACTCAAACTATGATTTTTGCTACTTAAACATAATTCATTTTGCAGTATCTTGGAAAATCAATACTTTCATCACCACAATAAAACAGATCATTAGATTTATTATATGGATAGCGCAATTCAGAACATTGCCATTGGAGTAGATATAGGTGGCAGTCACATCACTGCAGTTGCAGTTGATATGGTCAATCATACAATCATTGAAGGATCACGTGCCGAAAGTCCGGTTGACAATAAGGCTGAGGCAAATGAAATTCTCGGTATATGGGCTGATACGCTCCGGAAAGTGCTTAAGAAGGTACCGGTTTTCAGACTGCGTGGAATAGGGGTAGCCATGCCGGGTCCGTTTGATTATCCCAAAGGCATTTGCCTCATAAGAGGTGTCGATAAGTATGAGAATCTCTATGGAGTCAATGTAGGCAGTTCTTTGAGCACAAGGCTGGGATTGCCCTGTGACTGCAAAGTGCGATTCATGAACGATGCAAGTTCATTTGCAGTGGGTGAGGCATGGGCAGGTAAGGCTGCCGGATATAATAAGATGATGGCAATAACCCTTGGAACAGGATTTGGCTCAGCTTTTGTCGATAATCGCATACCTGTTGTTGAGGGTGACAGAGTGCCTGCCATGGGTTGCGTATATCACCTCCCGTTTGGGAAAGGAATAGCTGATGACTCATTCTCTACAAGGTGGTTTATTGCGAGGTATGCTGAGGTGACAGGAGAAGTTGCAAAGGGAGTGAGGGATGTTGCCGATGCGGCACGCAAATCACCAGCTGTTCAGGCAGTGTTTGATGAGTTTGGTAAAAACCTGGGCTTTTTTCTGGCACCGTGGTTGATGAAATTCGGTGCCGAGATACTTGTCATCGGCGGAAATGTCTCTCTTGCCTGGGATCTGTTCGGCAGTGCGTTTGAGGACGAGCTTGACAAAGCGGGCTGTGTTGTAAAGGTTGAGATGTCGGAGCTAAAGGAAGATGCTGCACTGCTTGGCAGCGCCTATCTGCATAATGATGAATTCTGGAAGGCAGTACAACCTGCCCTCGCATTGATGTAAAAACAATTTTAACGACAAATATGAATGAGAAAAAAGTCGAGATGAGACTGGTGGTACCGGTGCTCCTCTCTTTCTTCGTGATGAGTTTTGTTGACCTTGTTGGAATAGGAAAAGACCGTGTGGCAGGCGACCTGGGGCTGAGTGACTTCATCCTTGGCCTGATACCGTTTGCAGCTTTTATATGGTTCTTTATCCTCTCTGTCCCGGTCGGAATAATTCAGGCACGGTTTGGAAAGAAGCTGATGCTGAACATCGGCATGGGAATCACCGGGATCGGCCTCCTGATACCTTACTTCTTCTACACATTCGGAACGGTGATCACCGGTTTCGCACTTCTTGGCATTGGAAATACTATCGTTCAGGTATCTGCCAATCCTCTGCTTGTCGATGTTGTACCGGGCCGAAGGGCATCAAGTTACCTCAGTTTCTCACAATTCATTAAGGCAATCGGATCGATGATTGCCGCTCCGCTGGCAGCTGTCTTTGCCAGCCGTTTCGGCGACTGGAAGCTGCTCTTCCTTATTTTCGGCGTAGTGTCAATGCTGAGTGTTGTATGGCTGGGCACAGTGAAAGTAGAGGAGACCATCACAACAGAGAAGAAGGCTTCATTAGCTTCTGCATTTAAATTACTTGGAAATTCCTACATCCTGATGATGGTCCTTTCAATCTTTCTGGTGGTAGGTATTGATGTAGGATTCAACTATTTCTCCGGAAGGTTTCTGGCAGCAAGATTTTCCATTGATGAGGTGACAGCTCAGTCAGGACGCAGCATTTATTTTCTCGGCCGTATGCTTGGTACTTTTGCAGGTGCCATAATTCTCACCAGGCTGGCTTCATCTAAAGGATTCCTGTACAGTGCATTGCTGTCAATAATCTCCATTGCCCTGATCCTGCTGGTCCCATCAAAGGCAGCTGCCTGGGCGCTTGTCTTCATTATCGGGCTTGGAGTTGCAAATATCTTCCCGTTGGTTTTCTCACTGACTATTCAGAGGTATCCTGATCGCGGCAACGAGATCTCTGGCCTGATGATGATGGCAATCTCCGGCGGCGCACTTATACCTCCGATTATGGGTCTTGTGAGTGATTCGCTTGGAGTAACAATGGGTATGGGCGTGCTTCTGCTCTGTGCAGGCTATCTGTTGATTGTCTCGTGGATTATTATCCGGAAGAAGATAATAACAGTATAGAGGCAGATTATTCGTACCTGCTTCGTTTTCTCATAAGCCGCTCTATTTCTGACGGCTCTCTCGGTGCTGCCTCTGAAAGGTTAATGTTGCCATCCTCAGTAATAAGGATGTCATCCTCGATCCTGATGCCAATATTCATGTACTTTCGGAACAATGGTGTTATCTGTGAGATGAATGCATTTATCTCCTCCTCCTCAGGCTTGCCTCTGTACTGGTAACGAAGATTGTCGAGCATACCGGAGTTCATGTAGATACCCGGCTCAATTGTAATCACCATACCTGGCCTGAAGATGCCCTCATCGGCAGGAGTCAGTTGATAGGGATAGGTATCATGGACATCAAGACCTATATGGTGTGTGCAGGTGTATAGTATATAAAGTTTTTTCTGCCAGGGAGAGTCAGGGTCTGTTACCAGGCCAAGACGGTTTAAACCCTTCATAATGATCTCTGTAGCTCTGTCATGTGCACCAAGTGACCTTTTTCCGGGTTTCATCTCACTTATTGCCTGATTCTGCGCTTCAAGTACTATGTTATATATCTCAAGCTGTTCAGGTGAAAACTGACCGGAGGCAGGGATTGTTCTGGTTACGTCTGCAATATAACCATTGCATTTTGCACCTATATCCATTACAATAACATCACCTGCCTCTAATCTGCGGCTGTTAAGGTCATAGTGCAGTATAGTGGAGTTGGCACCTGAACCGATGATGCTGGTGAACCCGGGTCCGTCGCAGCCTCTCGAACGAAACGTATGCTCAATAGCTGCCTCAAGCTCGTACTCCCACCTGCCCGGCGCTGCAAGCATCATAGCCTCTCTATGTGCCTCTGCGGTAACAATGGCTGCCTCCCTGAGAAGACTAATCTCATAATCATCCTTGATAAGCCTCATGTCACTGAGCTGTTTTCTTATATCCATTATTACCGGTTTCTTATCTCCCGGAAACAAAGAAGAGATAGTCTCATTGACCATCCTTGAGGAGGGTGTTGTCCAGATGGTATCATATTCAGACAGTATTTCTGCTGCCCGGGCACTGAAGAGAGTCATAGGATATACTTTATCGGCACCGTATGCCGTTTTAGCCTCCCCGGCATCCGGTACTTGATTTTCCCATACAGCGCGTTCCGCAGCACCCGGAGTTATAAAAAGTGTATATCCCACTTTTTCATCTTCCGCCAGCACCATCCATGCACCAGGTGATTCCCAACCAGTGAGGTACCTGAAATATCTTTCAGATGAGCCATCAGTCTGACCGTATGGTGTTCTGATTGTTCCCGGTATCACGATTGCACCACTTCCAGTTCTTTGTATTGCATCAGCTCTTCTTTTTGCGTAAATTTCTGCATCCGAAAACTGCGCATTGAGAGCAATGACAGAAGTATTCAACAACAACAGGCTGATTAATAGGCTTTTAATCGGTTTCATTCTGTTTAATTCATTTTCACTAAATTAGTACATTGAACTATACTAAAATCAACCATGAGACTTATTCCTCTTTTATGCATTCCGGGAGTGATTACTTCATGCCAGGTTAGAGAGCATGAGCAGCCAAATATTGTTTTTATTATGACTGATGACCACGGTTATCAGGCATTAAGTGCTTATGGTGGCAGGTTGAACACAACCCCTGCGCTTGACCGAATTGCCGGTGAAGGAGTCATCTTTCGAAACAGCTTTGTCTGCAACTCAATATCTGCCCCCAGCAGGGCTGCCCTACTGACAGGAAAACATAGCCATACAAATGGCCATATTGACAACAGGCACCGCTTTGACAGCTCACAGGTCACTTTTCCCAAACTTCTCCGGGAAGCCGGATATCAGACAGCTCTGATAGGCAAATGGCATCTGCAGAGCGAACCGACAGGGTTTGACTACTGGAATATACTTCCGGGGCAGGGAAGCTACTATAATCCTGATTTCATTGAGATGGGCCGCAGGTACCGGGAGGAGGGATATGCCACGACAATCATAACAGATATGGCCATTGACTGGATCAGTAAAAGGGATAAAAGCAAGCCATTCTGCATTTTGGTGCATCACAAGGCGCCTCACCGAAACTGGATGCCTGACACCATTGATTTTGATCTTTTCGACGATGCAGACTTCCCGGTTCCCGCGAATTTCTTCGATAATTATGAGGGAAGGAAGGGTGCTGAGTTGCAGAAGATGAGCATTTACAAAGACATGCGCATGGCCTCTGACCTTAAGATAACAGGCACAGACGGTGACAGTATTTCGCAGTCTGAAAAGGATTATATTTCTTACCTCGGGAACAGACTTGGTCAACAGCACTACAAGGCCTGGCAGGAGGAATATGGACCTCTGAGCAGGGATTATAATGCTCACCCGCTCACCGGAGACTCACTTGCGATTTTCAAGCTGAAGAGGTACCTGACTGATTACCTGAGAACTGTGCAGTCGGTTGACCGAAATACCGGGCGGTTGCTCGATTTTATCGATTCTGCCGGTCTGCGAGACAATACAATTATTGTATATACCTCTGACCAGGGATTTTTTCTTGGGGAACATGGGTGGTTTGACAAAAGATTCATGTATGAGGAGTCATTCAGAACGCCCTTGCTAATGAGGCTTCCGAACGGTTATAATACCAGGGGAGACATTAGTGAAATGGTCCAGAACATAGATCTGGCTCCGACATTTCTCGAACTTGCAGGTGTCAGACCACCTGATGAGATGCAGGGGATCTCTCTGGTACCGCTGCTGAAAGGATCAGAAGTGAGAAAATGGCGAGACGCCCTCTATTATCATTATTATGAATATCCCGGGGAGCATGATACAAGACCCCACTATGGGATACGGACAGAGAGGTATAAGCTTATTCATTTCTACGGAGATACAGATCACTGGGAACTATATGACCTCATCGGGGATCCTCAGGAAATGAGGAACGTGATAGATGATCCCTCATATGACATGGAAGAGGAGAGTCTGAGGAATCGTCTGGCTGAATTGCGCAGGTCATATAATGTACCTGAAGAAGAATAGGCCACTGCTGTCATTTGAACCTCACAATTACAATAAAACAAAGTATACCTATCAATTAGCAGAATAAATTATAAGCGATGAAGAGGGATAGAGTTAACAGGCGGGATTTTATCCGCAAGAGTGCAGCAGCAGGAATTGCACTGACAATTGTGCCACGTCATGTTCTTGGCGGAGGAGGTTACATTCCTCCGAGTGATCATCTGACAAAAGGGATCATTGGTGTCGGAGGCATGGGGCTGGGTCATTTTGCCTATGAAAATACCCGCCTTCTTGCTGTGTGTGATGTCGATTCCAACCATTTGCAACATGCACTGGAGATCGCAGGCAAAGGGGTTACAGGCTATCACGACTTCAGGGAGCTGATATCAAGACCCGATATTGATATTGTACATATAGCCACACCTCCACACTGGCATGGCATTATGTCTAAAATGGCGGCGGAGGCTGGAAAGGATGTCTGGTGTGAGAAGCCAATGACAAGGACAATTGGAGAGGGAAAGAAAGTGGTTGAGGCTATCCGTGCAAACGGAAGAGTATTCAGGCTGAACACATGGTTCAGGTTCAGGAGTCAGTTTTACGGTCTGGGAACGACTGTTAAACCGCTTAGAAAGATCGTGAAGAGCGGTCTGTTGGGATGGCCACTGAAAGTCACGATAAGCGGTGTGACAGGCTACGACTGGAAGTTCTACTGGAGTGGTGAGACCAACCTTAAGCCGATGAGCGTACCACCTGAACTCGACTATGATTTATGGCTCGGCCCTGCACCACAGAAGCCATATAACCCGGAACGGGTACATGCAAAGTTCAGGGGTTACTGGGACTATGACGGAGGTGGCCTCGGAGATATGGGGCAGCACTATATTGACCCTGTGCAGTATTTCCTCGGCAAAGATGATACAAGCCCCATATCGGTTGAGATCGATGCCCCTCAGCAGCACTATGATGCAGTAGGCTCATGGAGAAGGATAACATATACATATGACGACGGTTGCCAGATCATCCTCGACGGGGAAAACCGTGACAGGGATGCAGCCTATATTGAGGGCCCCCACGGAAAGATATTCAAAGGCCTGGTGTCTGACATACCCAACCTGTCAGACATTGTTGATTCTCTCCCTGACCCGGAGCCTGTGATAACAGTCTTTACAGAATCAGTAAAGACAAGACGTCCCTTTGCCCTTAACGAAATGAACGGCCATCGCTCATGCACAATAGTCAACATGGGTGTGGTTGCACTGCGTCTGGGCCGTAATCTCAGATTTGACCCGGTAAGGCAGGAGTTTATAGATGATGATGGTGCAAATGCACTTTTAAATCAGCCAATGAGAGGCGAATGGCACCTCTGAATATTAAATTAAATTCAGACATGAAGAAATATATATTCACACTATTCATGATGGCAGCTATACTGCTAAACACCTCTGTGAAGTCCCAGGATGTAAGGACACCTGAGACGGGAGTTGCTCAACTTCTTCTAAGGCTTCCTGCTGATAACAAGGATCTTACTGATAGTCTCATGGAAGAGATGTATGCATTGGGGGAAGAGGGCAGATCAATTATCTGCAGCAAAGTAGTTCCCTCCGGAACAGGTGATGATATTAAGGAGCGTTACGCAATATCCTCCCTTACATTTTATCTGTCAGGAGACAAAGAGCCTGACAGGAGAATAGAATGGGAGAGGCAGTGCATTGGTTTTATGAAGGGGGCATCACATGAAGAGGTAAGGACTTTTTTCATGAGGCAGCTCAACCTTATCGGTTCAGCGGCAGCCACGGAAGCGCTGGCTGACATGGTAAACGATCCTGAGTCATGTGATGATGCTGTTATTGCACTTCAGTATATTGACAATGAGGTGGCAGTCAAAATAATCGCCTCGGGCCTCGATTCTGATATCTCTCCCTGTGCGGCACAGATTATGGTCGCGCTTGCTGAGAGGAAGTATACCGGTGCAGTACAGGATTACATCAGATGGTATGAGAGGGGCAACCGGGCCGAGAAGTCTGCCGCATTATACGGACTTGCTGCCACGACTGACCCGGCTGCACTGCCTGTCCTGACAAAGGCTGCTGAAACCGCCGGTTATGAATGGGAACCGACGGGTGCCGTACAGGCTTTGCTTCTGTATGCGAAAAACATAGGGCTTGCAGGAGACACAAGGGGGATGGAGAGAATTACCAGGCAGGTGATGGATCGGAGCACGACGTCCGAGACTTCAGGGCAAAGACTGGCAGCAATGAGTGTAGTTGTGTCAGTCTTGGCTGATGATGCCCTTCCTATGCTTCTGGAGGCGGCTGACGACCCGGATGTTGTGATACGCAGCGGGGCGCTGCGGCTTACTAATTCTCTGCCCGGACCCGAGATTACCAGGAGATGGATCAAAAGGATCGAGAAGGTACATGAAGAAGCGAAAGCGGAAATACTGTTTATGCTCGGAGAGAGGGGTGACCAGCTCGCTGTTCCGCTGATGCTGAAGACACTCAGTAATCCTTCCCAGGACCTTGCCCGGGAGGCTGCCGCTGCCCTGGCAAAACTGCAGGGACCGCTGGCAGTTGACCCACTGCTTGACTGGATAATGGAGACTGACAGCGAAGAGATGCACATATCCGCTGCAACCTCACTTACCACGGTGCTTGACAGCACGAGTATAAAACGAATTGCAGAGCGGCTCCCGCAATCAACAGGGCATGCAACAGTGACATTGATATGGCTTCTCTCCTGGTCAGGCAATAATGAGTTTTTCACAACCGTGATGTCATATGTCAATTCACCTGATCCCGGTATCAGAGCAGCAGCATTGACTTCGCTGGCCAGCCTCTCCTCTTATGGTGACCAGGCTACTCTCATTACACTGCTTGAAAACCTCACTGACAAGCATGAAATAGCTGAGGTACAAAGAGCCCTCGCTGCTGCGGCGTTACAGTGCGCTGATACTCAGAAACGGTCGGATGTGTTACTGGAGTATTATCCAAAGAGTAGTATTAAGCTGAGGCTGGTGCCTGTCCTGTCACAGACAGGAGGCGAGGCTGCCGCAAAACAGGTACTGAAGGAGTTTGAGGCCGGTAATGCAGAGATCCGGGATATCTGCTTTGATGCCCTGGCACATTGGATTGATCATACTGCCCTGCCGGCACTGTATGAAATTGCTGCCTCGGGTAACAAAACCTTCGGTCGTCCTGCCTTTGATGCATATATGAGGAGTCTCCGGACTGCTGCTTTGAACCCTGAACGCAAATTGCAACTCATCAAAGGTATAGCTTCACTTGCTCTCGCTCCAGACACAAAAATTGAGATCATACTTCTTACAGGTACGCTGACCACGCAGGAGGCCGCACTCTACGTAGCCTCTTTCTTAACGGATGAATCTGAGGAGGTTCGCATGGCAGCAAAAGAGACACTTGAGAATATGTAACCACCGGTTACATAGCGGTTGTTGGTATCCATATACCGGGAAAAAAGTCTCTGTCCGTCTTAATCAAACCATGCACCCGGTTTTATCAACTAATTATCAACACCGGTCAAAATGAGCCGTTCTTTTCTTGGCAGGGAGCATAAAAAGAGCCATTTTTGAAAGTCAGAATAAATTAACTAATACCTGGTTGCGGACTCAGGGTTGATCCAATAATGAAAATACTTATTTGTGAAGATAATCAACTGGCTTCAAAAGCCATGTCAGTTGTTCTTGAGAGGGAGGGTTATGAGCCTGTCATTGCAGCTGACGGCAACAGCGCACTTGAGATACTTCGTAATCATGAGTTCAGCCTGGTCATAGTAGATATACATCTTCCCTATCACAGTGGGCTCGAGGTCATTAGATTTTTGCGTACTGATCTTAAAAAGAAAACCCCTGTGCTTATTGTTACAGCGTTCAGTGATCCTCAGATGCAACGTCAGGCAAATGAAATGAAGGTAAGCGGCTACATAACCAAGCCTTTTAATCCGGATGAGCTGAAAATGAAGATCAGGTCCTTAATTAATGTATGAACCATGCTCATAAGCCGGTGCCTTACATTTATCATTGTTATTGTCGCCTCAATGGCAACTTTCACTGCATTATCGGCGCAGGAAGGGGCTAATCCTGAAACTGAGTATGCAAGAATAAGATCACTGGCTCTTGACGGTAAATATTCGGAGGCAGAGCCGGCTGCCAGGGAGCTGGTTAAAGCTTATCCACTTTATGGTGATGCCCGGATCTTGTTAGGCCGTATTCTGGCATGGCAGGGCCACTATGAGGAGGCTGAGGCTGTCATTGACACACTGCTGGTAAGAGAACCGGAAAACAGTGATGCTATAGAGGCTGTCGGTGACATAAGGAGGTGGTCTCGCGACAGGACGCAACAGGAGACTCCTCCTACTGATATAAGGGCGGGATACTTCTTTGATACATACTCTGAACCCTATGACCGCTTCTGGCAGGTTTTCAGCGTGGGTGCCGGCCACAGATTCGGATGGGGTACAGTGGTTGCCTCAGTAAACACAGGTAACATTATCCTGGGGCCGCCTGAAGAGACAAGTGATGCCGATATTCAGTTTGCAGCGGAAGCATGGCCTCAGCTATCATCAAAGAATTATGCTTATGCTGCATATGCCTTCAGCCCCGGACAATGGTTCCCAAAGCACAGGGCAGCACTCGAGGTATGGCAGACACTGCCGGGAGGGTGGGCTGCATCGGCTGGAATTAACTACTATTTTTTTGATAGAAACACCTTTATAGCAACCCTGTCAGCTGAAAAGTATCTCGGAGACTGGTGGTTCTCTGCCAGAGGCTATTTCCACTTCAAGGAGATGGGGGTCAGGACCTCAGTATATCTTAATGCACGAAGGTACTTCAGCAGAACGGAATACCTTCAGCTTACCCTCGGTGCAGGAACAGCTCCCGATGAACCATTTGATGTAATGACCGACCTCGAACGGCAGAGTGCTACCAGCATCAGAATATCATACTTCAACCAGATTACTTCACTTTGGGCCTTCAGGGTAGGAGCAGGCTATTCTTTTGAGAAGTACGATGAAACTAATTACCGTAACAGGTTTGAAGGGGGTGTAAGCATCATACGTGGCATTGGAAAGACAAAATGAGACTACTGCTCACAATATGGCTCTCATTATCAATCTGGTATGCTGATGCAGCCATTAATGAAGGAAGACCCGTTCCGGATATTGTATCTGACAGGCCTGAAGCACCTGCGGTGACAGCAGCTGCAGCCGTGACATCATTTCCGGATGAACTTACAATTGAAGGCCTGGTTTCACTTGCCCACGGGAACTTCTGCCTTCAGATGGGCTCATTCACCCGTCGTGATTATGCAGAATCTCTAAGCACAAAACTGACTCAAATGGTCGGACTTACGGTAGATGTCGTGGCCGAGAACGGGCTTTTCAAAGTATTTATTAACAGTAGTCTGAGAGGCAACGCCCCATGCCTTTACATCCCTGTATCTTTTCCTGTAACTACAGGAAGGCAGGGCAGTGTGGCAGAGGAAACTACGCAGGCAGTTAATAACATGACTTTGTCGGGAGTGACTCAGGCAGACAGCGTGCCTCAGCAGCCTAAAGAAACAATTCACAGGGCTGACACAATAATCATACAGCCTGATAAACCGGAGCAAGATTCACTCCAGGCTGGGAGCTTTCGCCGAAGCTTTAAGAATATGTTCTTTCTCAAGGGAGACAACCTCTGGCTAAACATCCCGCAGGCACGCCTATCACCTGGTGCGGTGCGTGAGGGCTGGGCTTGCCCAACATGCGGTACCTTTTACATGCACCCAGCAGGCGGTCGCTGTGCCGACTGCAATATCGAACTCCGTCAGGGGACCGCTCACGCCTCCCTCGACTACTACCGGTATCTTGCCGAAAGGGTCGGGGGTGGATTCCGCTTTCACAGTGAGGAGCTTACAGGACAGACGGATGCCATCGACAAACCAAATAGACAACGTTGGTTCCAAGAGGTTTTTCTGCCCGATGAACGCGAGATTCCCGCCATTCACGGCATCGACCTGCTCAGCGTGACTACGACGATGGAGGCGGGCGTGGACATCGGGGCACTGCTCGCCGTCATGATGGCCAACATGCCGCCGCGGCGTTTCAACTACCAGCAACGGGTTGGT
>JALOMO010000155.1 GCA_025455395.1 Bacteroidales bacterium | reverse complement strand
CGATGCCGCCGGGACAAAGCTCGCAAAGGTTAGTACCACAGGTGCTTATACATATTATGCTGGTAACTTTGTATACAGCGGGAGTTCTTTGAATTACATTATCCACCAGGAGGGGCATGTTGAACCCGGCGGTGCATACAAATACTACTTAAAGGATCACCTGGGGAGTGTTCGCATGGTTGTAAATACGACCGGAACGGGCGGTACCATTGAGCAACAGACCGACTACTATCCATTCGGAATGACCATTGCAGAGTACAACGGCTCTGTAATTGACTACCGCTATAACGGTAAGGAACTGCAGGATGACCTGATCAACGGTAAAAAGCTTGACTGGTATGATTATGGAGCTAGATTCTATGATCCGCAGATAGGGAGATTTACATGTCTGGATCCAATTGCTGATAATTTCTTTGAGCTCTCACCTTTTAATTATGCCAGTAATAATCCAGTATCAAAGATTGATTTATGGGGTCTGCAAGGAGTTGATTTTTTTGATATAGGTCCCGATCTTGAAAGATGGGCTATTCAGGCTGGGTATTATAAAGATGATGGATCTTTCCCATCAATGCAAAATGCTGTAAAGTACAGTGATAGACCAGAGAAGAAGGCCCAAATTGATGCCTATGCAGCTGCTGGAATGCTAGGGCTTGGTGAAATCGGAGGAGCATTAATAGAAGGATTACCAGCTCTTTCAAGTACTAAATTAGGAAAATCTATAGCCAACTTTTTTGGAAGAAATGTTGATGATGCCGTAAAAGTTACTGACGACCTGAGTTTAGGTAATTTTGAGAAAGGTAAAACAGGCGAGGCCATCCTTAAAAATGAATTGCAAGCAGGATTAAAAGAAGGAGAAACATTATTGGAACAACCGACATTTAGATTACAATCCGGCAGCACCACAAGACCTGACTTTACAATAATAGATGAAGCAGGAAACATTAAACTAATTCCTGAAGCGAAGACAGGTAATGCAAAATTATCAGCAGGTCAAATGGAATTAAAAAATAATGGAGGAATTTTGACTGGGAAAAAGTATGAACAATTTAATGGAGCAAAAGCGAAACCTGAGAATTTTGTTGAGAGACGAATTACCGATGACGAAATTCAGAATTTTTATAAATCAAAGTAGATGATTCTATCCGAAATAAAAGACAAAATATTTGGGTCTTTAATAGGTTATTTTGCTGAAAAAGATTTTAAATATGTCAAAACTAAGGATTGTTTTGAACAAAGGACTGAAGATTTTAGATTTGTTTACAAGTTTTTATTTCATACACGAAAATCAGAAATCGCAATAGAATTGTTTGTGCTGATTGAGCATAATGAAACAGAAAGGATATATAAGAATGCCACAAATCATATAGTCTTCGAAACCATTGGAAATGAAATAGGGAAGCTTGTACGCAATCCAGACGGCAAAATGAAAAACCATCATTCAATTGATCTAATAATAAGTGAAATTTCTGATGTTAGTAATATTACTTCTTTGGTAAAAAAGTATTTTGAGGAAATTGCTCTACCTTACTATAAGAAAAATGGTAATTTGAATAGGATCGATGAAATTTTAAATAGTAAGCCTGAAGAAATCTCAGTACACTCAAATGCACAGTTTTTTAGATGTCCGAAAGGATTAATTGTAGCTAAACTTAACAATCGAGGTAATTTTAAAGAACTTCAAGAAAAGTATGATAAGAAAATGGAATTTATGAATGAATTAGCGAAGCAAAGATATTTAAAGGTAAAAACGTATCTAGAGCAGCTTCCATAAGCAAAAGCTTATAACGAGTATTTAAGATAGAGGGTGTCTCAAAAGGGCACCCCCTCTGTTATTTATAAAAAAAATCCCGGTCCGTTGGGCCGGGATTTCATTTATGATGCTTTAAGAATCTTCATATCCACCCTCTCCAGCTTATGGATGGCATATTCGGTTGTTACTGTAAATTCCTTTGTCTCCTGTGATGGAAGTTCAAACATGGCATCCATCATAATTGCTTCGCAGATGGCGCGCAGGCCCCTGGCCCCGAGCTTGAACTCCACTGACTTGTCGACAATATAATCAAGTGACTCAGGGGTGAAGGTGAGCTCTATTCCGTCCATTGCAAAGAGCTTGATATACTGTTTGGTGATGGCGTTCTTCGGTTCGGTCAGGATGGCTCTCAATGCCTCACGGTCAAGGGGAGAGAGATGAGTCAGCACCGGCAGACGGCCGATGATCTCGGGAATGAGTCCGTATGCCCGCAGATCCTGTGGTGCGATGTATTTCAGAAGGTCGCTCTTGTCATAATGGTCCCTTGTCCGGCTTGCGGTATATCCGACCACGGTAGTGTTGAGCCGGTGGGCAATCTTCTTCTCTATACCCTCGAAGGCGCCACCGCAGATGAAGAGTATGTTTTTCGTATCTACGGGTATCATCTTCTGCTCGGGGTGTTTCCGGCCTCCCTGGGGCGGCACATTGACTATCGAACCCTCGAGTAGCTTAAGAAGTCCTTGCTGAACACCCTCACCTGACACATCACGCGTGATGGAGGGGTTATCACCCTTACGGGCTATCTTGTCAAGCTCATCAATAAAGACTATTCCCTTTTCAGCAGCCTTGACATCATAATCTGCATTCTGTAAAAGACGTGTAAGGAGACTCTCAATGTCCTCGCCTACGTATCCTGCTTCGGTTAGTACCGTGGCATCCACAATGGTGAAGGGTACATTGAGCATACGTGCTATGGTGCGGGCAAGGAGTGTCTTGCCTGTGCCGGTCTCACCCACAAGCACAATATTTGATTTTTCTATTTCGACATCATCACTGTCAGCCCGCTGCATAAGGCGCTTATAGTGGTTATATACGGCAACTGAAAGAATCTTTTTTGCCTTCTCCTGTCCGATTACATACTGGTCGAGGAATTTTTTTATCTCCTCAGGTTTACGCAGCTTGATGCTCTCGAGGCTGAAATTTGATTTGCTGCCCAGTTCTTCAGCCATGATATTGTGAGCCTGCTCGATGCAGTGGTCACAAATATGACCCTCAAGACCTGCTATGAGCAGGTTTGCCTCTTTCTTTGTACGGCCACAGAACGAGCATTTATCCATCAGAAGACCTTATTTCTTGGTTCTTGTCAGCACCTCGTCTATCATACCGTAATCCCTGGCCTCATTTGAAGTCATCCAGTAATCGCGGTCAGAGTCTTTTTCCACCTTATCAACAGGTTTGCCGGTATGGAAGGCGATTATCTCATAGAGCTCTTTTTTGAGTTTTACTATCTCCTTTGCCACTATCTCTATATCAGATGCCTGGCCCTCGGCGCCGCCCATAGGCTGGTGAATCATGATGCGCGAATGCTTCAGAGCCGACCTCTTTCCCTTTGTCCCTGCCGTAAGGAGTATTGCCCCCATAGAGGCGGCCATTCCGGTACAGATTGTTGCAATATCTGCAGAGATATACTGCATTGTGTCATAGATTCCGAGTCCGGCATGAACAGATCCTCCCGGGGTATTAATATATATTTGTATGTCTTTGCCGGGATCGGATGAATCAAGATAGAGAAGCTGTGCCTGTATAATATTGGCAACGTAGTCATCTATCGGGAGTCCCAGGAAAATGATGCGGTCCATCATCAGGCGTGAAAAGACATCCATAGAAGCAATGTTAAGCTGACGCTCCTCAATGATGGTAGGGGAGATATAGCTGTTATAGATTGAGGTGAAACGATGCATATCCATGCTCGTTATCCGGAACCTGTCAGCGGCAAATTTTCTGAAATCTCTGTTATCAGACATGGTTATTGACTTTGATTGATCCTCAAAGATATAAAATATTCATTATTTGGCTTTCACTTCTTCTCAAAGAGCTTGTTGAACTCTTCGATTGATACTGTCTTATCATCGACTTTAAGGTTATCGATGATTATATCAAGGACTCTTGTGTCGAGAACCTTTTCTGCTATCCGTCGGGCTTCATCCTCCTTGCGCAGCATCTCTTTTGCGAATGAGGTTATCTGCTCATCGGTTGCATAATAGAGACCATACTGTGAGAACTGGGCCCTGGTGAAGGCCATCGCCTCGGCAAGGATCTCTTCATCAGTTATTTTGACATCATTCTCTTTTGCGATCCTGTTCTTGATCAGCTGCCAGCGCAGATCGTCCCTGAAATGATGATAGTCCTTCTCAATCTCTTCTGCTGTGGTCTTTTCATTCGCCCTTACAAGCCATCTCTTCAGGAAGTCGTCAGGCAAGTCAAAGGGTGTTTTTGCCAGGACTGCATCACGTGCGTCGGTCTTCAGTTTGTAGTCTGTCTCGCGGTTGAAGTATGTCCTTATCTCATCGGTGACCTTCGCCTCAAACTCCTCTGCCGTGGTGACGGTTCCCTCACCGTATACCTTATCCCACAGCTCCTGGTTGTTCTCTGCGGGCATGAACCTTGAGACTTCCCTTATTGTGATTGTAAAGCTACCGCTGGTTTCCTTAACCTCATCCTTCTGCTTGCGCAGCAGGCCGGCTATCTCATTATCATTCGGGAATGCGGTGCGGATATCAAAGGTGACTGTGTCGCCTGCTTTCCTGCCGATGAATTCTTTCTTTATTGCCTCATCCTTAACAAGGTCAACAGAGAGGGTTGCATCATCGTTGGTGAAGGCGCCGTCTTCAGAGGTTATGCTGCCTTTGATCATATCCTTCTCTTCCGCCTCTTTCACTATTATGAATTCGCCGTTTCTGCGTGCATAGTTGTCAACATAGTCTGCGATCATCTTTGCATCAGGCTCAATGAGATATCTTGTCAGTTTCTGTTTCTTCGTCAGTGACAGCTCAAATGCCGGTGCCAGTCCAAGCTCAAAGGTGAAAGTGAACTCTTCCGCGTTCTCAGGGTCAAATGAATGCTCGTCATTTTTTGGCATGGGTTCGCCGAGTATGTCGATCTGTTCATTCTTGATATAATCCGAAAGGCCGTCAGAGACCAGCTTATTAATCTCGTCGACGAGCAGGGATGTGCCGTACATTTTTTTGATCATCGGGAATGGAGCGT
The DNA here is from genome assembly GCA_025455395.1 of Bacteroidales bacterium. Taxonomy (GTDB): domain Bacteria; phylum Bacteroidota; class Bacteroidia; order Bacteroidales; family VadinHA17; genus SR-FBR-E99. The sequence goes on along the minus strand of JALOMO010000155.1, from coordinate 1,599 downwards.
GACCGGGGCGGAAGCCCCTGATGCTGGCGGTTCTTCTGTACTCGCGCAGTTTTTTGTCTATCTTCTCTTCATAATCAGATTTGACGATATTGATTCTGACATGTGCATTCAGTGCGTCAATGTTTTCTCTGGTAATATTCATATATAATAAAATTAACTATCGATTTAAAAACCGCTTCAACGTCGTGATGACTGACAGTCAGAGCGGTTTTCCTGTTTTGTGCGGATGAAGGGACTCGAACCCCCACGCCCTGAGGGGATGAAGGGACTCGAACCCCCACGCCCTGAGGCACAAGATCCTAAGTCTTGCTCGGCTACCAATTACGACACATCCGCAAAATCCGGCGCAAAATTAGCAAATAATACGAAGTATCAAAAGGAGAAAGATTAAATTACCTCCTGAGTTCGAAGTTCTTACCGAGATAAACGTTCCTTACCTGTTCATCATCAGCGAGCTGGGCCGATGTGCCCTGCTTCAGTATCTTACCCTCAAAGAGCAGATATGCCCTGTCGGTGATTGAAAGAGTCTCATGGACGTTATGGTCGGTAATAAGGATTCCGATGTTTTTGTCCTTAAGATGAGATACGATCTCCTGGATATCTTCCACGGCAATAGGGTCGACGCCTGCGAAGGGTTCATCGAGGAGGATGAATCTCGGTTTCAGTGCCAGGGCGCGTGCTATCTCCGTACGGCGACGCTCACCCCCTGAGAGCTGAATGCCGAGGCTCTTGCGAATCTTTGCGAGGCCGAACTCCGAGAGGAGTGACTCAAGACGCTCATGCTGTTCATCAACTCCCATGTCAGAAAGCTCCATTACCGAAAGGATATTGTCCTCAACGCTCATCTGCCTGAAGACAGAGGCTTCCTGTGCCAGGTATCCTATTCCCAGCCGTGCCCTGCGGTACATCGGGAAATTGGTCAGGTTGATATTATCGAGGTAGATATTGCCTCCGTTGGGTTTTATCAGACCGACGATCATATAGAATGTTGTGGTCTTGCCCGCTCCGTTGGGGCCAAGAAGACCAACTATCTCACCCTGCTCAACCTCAACGGAGACCTCGTTCACTACTGTACGTGTCTTGTATCTCTTTATAAGGTCTGTCGTATATAGTTTCATGTGTTCTGACCTATTGGGATGACTGAGCAGCTTCACGGGCTGCATCATCTATTGCCCGGTTCTTAACCACCCTGGCAGCAATAAAGATACTCACTTCATATAACAACAGCAAAGGCAGTGAGACAAGAATCTGGCTGAATATATCAGGGGGAGTGATTATTGCTGCAACTATGAGTATAACGACTATAGAGTGCTTGCGGAATTTACGCATGAATTCCGGTGTGATGATCCCTATACGCGTAAGGAAATAGGCTACAATTGGCAGTTCAAAAGTAATGCCGGCCGCAAGTGCCACTGAGGTTACTGAACCAATGTAAGATGAAATGTTGATCTGGTTATGTACCAGGTCACTTACGCGGTAACTGCCAAGGAAATTAATGGAAAGTGGTGTTATGACGAAGTATCCGAACAGGATGCCCAGTATGAAGAGGAGTGATGCTGAGAAGACTGCTCCCCGTGCATACCTGGCTTCCTTCTCGTA
>JALOMO010000004.1 GCA_025455395.1 Bacteroidales bacterium | reverse complement strand
GCCCGCCCACTTCCTGCATCCGGTGGATGGCGTCGTCCTTGTAGATGATGAGCGCATCGCGCAGCGGCTCGGCGTCCACTAGCCACCCGGGCGTGCTGGCGAGTTCCGCTTGGCCTGCCTCGTTCGCCGGGTCGGCGTAGTCCCAATCGCCTGGCACGGTCAGCGGGTCGGCCCGGTCTGACCAGTACACGGTATTGGCCATCACACACCATTGGTGGACATGTTAAATGCACTGTAGTACTACTACATGGCCTAGCAGGCCATGCAGGCCCGACCTTCCGCACCACCCCAACAACATAAGCACCTCCCTCCAGGTATAGTGTCTGGTTGCTTTTAAGGGTTATTGTTCTGTTCTGTTCTTTGCTGATCTCGTGATACCCGGGGCCGAAATAAATCACATTCGGATCATTCCTGTCAGGTATCTCCTTTTCTACAGGTGCGGCAAACAGATGAAGAGTGCGCCCGTTATAATCACCGCAATGGATAACAGAAAGATTAGCCGGCTTGTCAAGACTGAACCTGATATGTCCATTCTCAACGTTAACGGGTTTGAGACCATAGCTTTCGGGAAGAATGGTCAGAGAGGCACTGTGAGGTGCGGCATGGTGAAAAATGACATCCACTGTCACTGTTCCCTCAAAATCGAAGTATCCGAACGATGCCGTACTCCCGTACCTGTTCTCGGAACCATAAAGATCAACTTCCCGGCCATTGACAAGCACGGTAAAATCAAACGACCGTACAGCACCCACAGGTGCAGGATAGGTCATGATAACCTCAGTCGCCTCCAGAGGTAAAAATATGATCAGCAACAAAACTAAGAGGAGATAATTGTTTTTCATACTCACTTTAGCTGGTTTATACCGGAAATTCTATTTGATGCAGTGCAGAGTTGTGTTATTTCTTTGTCGGTGTGTGAAAAAATTCTGGGGTGCCGTACAGCTCAGTTTCGCTCCTGCAGGGGTCATCTGTCTTTATGAAGACTAAATTCGGTTTGTGCGCATGAACACTGCTCATGATCAAACTACCAAAAGGTAAAAGAAGAATCTTCTTATTCATGGCATCCGATATTTACATAGCTCTTTGTGTAATCAGGGTTCAGTGTCCGTTTTCTTCCTGTAAAATCAAATGGAAAGAAGTTATCATTTGTACCCATATCAATGGCAGGAGAACCGGGCTTCAACGAGAAGTCATTATTTCCGGGGTCGGAAAGCATAGGGTTCGTATCGAAATTACCCTCACCCCATGAAAGAGCATTGATTTCCTTTACAGTAAAGAATCTTTCCATATTGTGAGGATAACCAAACAGGGCAAGTGTTTTATTGCTGTTAAAGATGCAGTTCCTGACAATGGTCCAATTCTGTTCAAAGCCGGTTATCCTGTCAACACCGGTATATGCATTTGCAGTAAATAGGGTTGTCCCACCCTCGTTGCCATAGAAGATACTGTTAATGATCCTGTTTTGAGCCGGGATATTCCCAAGGGTGGCAATTGTGGTACCGCTTGACAATCCTCTGTTATTTACTACCGTGCAATTGGCCATAAGTAAGGTAGCCCCTCCGGTAAGGAAGATATTCCCTCCCTCGAGAAGGGTGAAATTGTTATCTATCTGGCAGTTTACAAACCTCAGGGTGCCTGTCTGCTTTAAATCAGTCCTGATGTAGGCAACTCCGCCATTTGCCTGCGCTTTATTACGGGATATCAGACAATTGTAGAATCGCGTATGGTACCCGTTGTCAGCGTTACAGTCCACGTATACAGCTCCGCCATTCTCATGTGCCTCATTATTTATGAATTCACAACATACAAAAAGCGGTGAAGCCCCGTTGACTGCCCAGACACCTCCTCCATCCTTTATGGCGAAGTTGTCTCTGATAATGCAACCTGAAAAGGTGACTGTTTCGCCGCCACCTTTCAGTATTATTCCTCCCCCGCACCCATCTTCCCATGCACCTTCTGCCCTTCCTCCCTCGATAGTCAATCCGTCAATTCTGACATACTCAGAATCTTCAATTAATAGCACATGATTGGCAATCCCACTGCCGGAAATAATTGTACCACCATTCTTCCCTGATCTTTCGGCAGAAGATGATTCGTTCCCTTTGAAACCTCCCAGAATATAAATGCCCTGCTTTGAGGCCAAGGTAACAGGACCGTTATAAGTTCCTTCAGCAACCCATATCTGTGTTCCTGGACCGGCTATGTCTACAGCACTCTGCAATGACCTGAATGCCTTTTTCCAGGATGTGCCTCCCTTGCCATTGCCTTCCGAAGAAACAAATATGACAGGCATATCATTTTCCGGACGGGAAGGTAAAGGGATCACCGGAGATATTCTCCCGTCAACTGAAAACTTCATTTTTACAATCCCCGGCTGTTCCCTGAATGGTGCCGCGGCCTCGTCATTACCAAAAATTGTGGCCCAGGTATTTCCCTCAAAGTCATCAAAAATCATGTTGTGGCCGCCGTGGGCAAGGGCAATATAAGGTTTTGAGTAGGGACCGGTCAGCTTCTCGGCCACAGCAATCATACAGTCATACCTGCCATCGGCAGCCCTCCTGTTTTCATTGGTAGACCTGAGTATATGTCCGTTACCGGGACCTTCGGAATTCCACTCAGCGGCCATAAGGTAGTACCTCCCCTCGCGGTAATAAACATTGACCCCTTCATATCCGACCTTATTACCCTCAGCATCGAGAGGATATAGAGGAGGTTCATCATTTTCAAAACCCGTCATATCATCCTTCAGCTTCTTCATTCTTCCGTCACCCCAGATATACCATACAGAACCATCAGTGTCTGTGAACAATGTGGCATCAATGCCCTTGACGAGTGATCCTTCCGGAGAGACGTCCCTGTAGGGCCCTTCAGGCTTCCCTGACAGACTCTTTAATAACCCTGACCCATATCCTTCAGAAATGGAATATGTTATCCAGTAATTGTCCTTTTTAAAGTGAATTTCAGGCGCCCAGATAGCTCTCATTAGTCGCCCTCGTCTCTCTTTTATCTCAAGCTGTGACGGGCTGACAGCCTCAGAATCAACCCTCCATACATAACCGTCTCTGCCGATAAGCTTCCAGGCCTTCATATCAGCAGATTCCCAGACTCTTATTCCTTCCGATATGCCCCATGTATCGTCCGTAGTTCCGGTGAGGTAATACTTGCCACCCGAGCCCTTACATACTGAAGCGTCACGTATATGGTAGGGGAAGAGTCTGTCAACATTTGGAATAGCCGGCTCAATACTATCAATCGCGGCCTCAACCAGGGCTGAAATATCAACTTTCTGGGATTGAGCAAAAAGAGGGGTCATGCAAAACAGAAAAACCATCATGCAACACTTCCCCGAAAACCCGATTCTTCTCTTCATTTTACTTCATTTTGCCATTAAACGGAATGCTTACCTTATCAAACTTCAGGGTTACGTCGCCCGATATTTTAAAGTCGGAGGCATCAACTGCCCTGTTGCCAAAAACCACATTGCTGAAACAGATTTCTGCCGAGTAGTTATCTTTTGTGTAGATCCAGCTGTAATCACTTGGTGGAATCATAACATTGACATTCTCAATCTTTAATCCTTTAACATTTATTCCCTTGAATGAATAGCCGTTAATACCCATAAATCTCAGGAGCTGACCCTGAATGAGGATATTTCTTACAGTGGTGCCTGTAAGTGACCTGCCCTCCTCCTCCTCCTCCCTGAGTGAAATAAAGCAGTGGGCAAGTCCCCCGTCGCTTTCCATCGGATCGCCGCACCCGGTATATTCAACGGCAACCACCTCACACTGTTCAACAAGGCAAAAATCTCCCGGATCGACTTTGTTCCAGGCAAACTGCAGAACGGCTCCGTTGGTCTGAACATAAAAGACGCAGTTCCTGACAGTGATACTGTCATTGTATAACTTTATATGGTCATCATTGACCTTAAAGAAGGAATTCTCTATGAGGGAATTCTTTCCAGCCACAATACCGTCATTATTGTATGCATAGCCAAAGAGCTTCACATTGTCTATATGGCCCTCCTCCCCTATATCCATTGAGAAATGCCTTGATTTCATTACGGTTATTCCCTCTATGCTGTTGCCAATTCCCCTGGTTGCCACGACCGCATTATATGGAATATTTGAAGGCCCGTGCAGTATTCCTCCATTACCTATTACCATTCCCTGTCCCATGATCCGTAGCGGCTTTGACCGTCCGGCATCAGTATGGATGGTTCCTTTTATCAAAGCACCGTCTTCAATGTAGACAACATCGACATCATTGGGTACCGTGTACCTGTCATACTGATTCTCCTGGATATAAGGCCTGGAGCTGGCAGCAAACCTGACTACCTTCGCATCAGGGTGAAGTTGAGTTTCCGCAACGGGATCTGCAAAAATATTGAGCGGATTTCCCGGGTCATCTTTCAGCCTGATAAATAGTTGTTTTCTTGGTCTGGTTAGCTTCAGGATCATTGCTCCATCATAAAAGGAGACCGAAACCCCTTCGTACATCCTGTTCACAAGCTCCACTTTACTCTCGTCAAGCTTCTTCCCTTCAGCAGAGGTGATCCGGATTTCGGCAGGTCCTGACTCAGGTTCAAACCCGAACATGGTAATATGCTCGTTCTTTGTAACCAGGACTCTTTCAGTAACGGGCAGGCTGTATGTGAAGAGAGGCATAAAATCGTTTCCCCCCTGGCGGACCTCCACCATAAAAACCTGCGACAGGGGTAACTCCGGGAGTTGCCTGTAAAGCTTGACCTGAGCCTGTGCTGTAAGGGTAATTATGCAGCTGAAAATGACCAAAAATATTCGACTCATATTGATTTATATTGGTTATATGCTTGTCATCAGAAACAAACCTGTGTCTGAAATATCAGTAATCCTTTCATCCCGGCGGCAGTAAAGAGACCTGAGGCAAAGTCTCCTTCATACAACGGCCTTGAAGAGTACTGCAGGGTTAGTTTTATATTATGCTTATGAATGATCATGTTTCCACCGGCATCATATTGAACTGAAGGTTTATCTAGGGCTTCAAGGTCCTTATATGTCATCCCGAAGAAAGGCTGAAAGGCAGGGCTGGTCTCTTTATGGGGAAAAAGGTATCCGCCTTCGATCCTTACTATGCTCCCGGTACCAATCTCCCATTCGTTTATACCGGGACCCTGCATAAGTGACCCGCCTGTACCGCTGCTCATTTTCCCAAGGCTGCGCAGGTACCCCGGCCCAAAATCATAATAATAATACCCGATATATGAGGTAACTATACCTTTGCCGGCAAGTGGCAGGTCCAGAAAAAGGTCAGCTCCCACGATAAAAATATCATTAACAAGAGTATCACCTGTATCCCACGATATACTCTGGGTAGCATCCGGCTGAAAGTAATACCCTGCGCCCAGATTCAGGACTCTCTTTGCACCCAGGTTATTCATTGACATGTATGGGAAAAGATGATTCTCCCTGTCAAAGAACTGCCAGTCAAAGTATCCCTTAAGGGCTAGTTTTTCACTGTATACAGACACACTCCTGCCAGGCTCAAGCAGAGCAGTTTCATCGTAAAGAAATGGTTTGTTTACAGAGACCCTGTAATGAAACCGGTCGATCGTACCCTTAGCGTAGACCCCTAGTTGCCGTCCTGCCTGATCATATGTGTTGCCAGTTGGAATTGCATAACCAGGGAAATCAACTACAAGATACTCCATCAATTTGGAGTTGGTGTATCGTGATACACCATTCCATGTATGGAGGCCAGCGCCTATTTCAAGCTTGTCCTTGATAACATAATACTCTGTTACAGCATTCATCAGGCTGACGGATGGAGGCCTGCCTGAACTATTTGTCATTCCATCATATCCCAACTGCGTATACATGAATACTTTGTTCAGGAGTTGAGTATACAATACAAGCCTGCTCCGTCGCAGGCCTATATCAAAGCTGCTTTCCATGGGGTTTCCGTTCCTGTCAACTGTTCCAGGATTATTCCAGCTGTACCGGGTCCATATCTGATTTACCATAACCAGACCTGCAAAAGAGTTTTTATCCTCAGACAGGTAAAAACGCAGGTTCGGTTGGTTTAGCTTGCTGGCATCCTGGGCATTGACAAGCAGTTGTATTCCTGTGAGCACCGCAATAACCAAAAAAAACCGCTTTGTCATATCTCTATTCCGTTTATTATCTGGTACCATTATGTGTCTTTCCTGTAATTAGATAAACATGTGATAAGTGCTTTTCAATCTGCTCCTGATGTATCACCAATTCCTTTACCCGGAACTTTGTCCACATTTAGTTGCGGAATATGTTTTGCAAGCCTCCTTTTTATCCTGTCATACTTTGGGTCATTTGCAAGGTTGGTCCATTCCAGGGTGTCTGTCCTGTGATCATAAAGCTCCTCTGAACCATCCTGGTATCTTATGTAACGCCAACTGTCAGAACGGACTGCATGCCTGTTCTGTCCCATTGTGGTCACTGTAGGGTAGTTCCATCTCTTTTCAACATTCTTCAGGAGAGGCACAAGACTTCGCCCTTCATTGGCAGTATTATGAGGCACAGAGCACAACTGGGTAAGAGTAGGATACAGATCAAGGAGATTTACCACTGCCTGACAGTGCATACCGTTGGAGGAAAGACCCGGCACTTTGATTATCAGAGGCATGCGACATGCCTCTTCCCAAAGTGTAACTTTCTTATAACGGAGCTTTTCACCAAGATGCCATCCATGGTCACCCCATAGGATAACAATGGTGTTATCAGCATATTTACTCTTTTCCAGGGCATCAAGTACTACACCGATGCATGAATCCGCATAATTTATACATGCAAGATATGCCTGAACTACCTCTCTCTCCTTACCGTATTTCCTTATAGTATAATAGTCTCTTGCAGGCTGGTAGCCCCCTTCGGGTATATCATTGTAATCTTCCTCATTTACGGTTGGAAGAATCATCTCATCTTCCCTGAATTTATCGAAGAACTCTCCCGGAACATACCAGTTAAGATGAGGTCTGAAGATCCCGCAGGCAAGGAAAAATGGCCTGTCATGGTCTATCGCAAGCTGTTCAGCAGCCCATTTTGCATTCAGATAATCAGGGGTCTCTTCAAAGGCTGCATCCGTAGGGCCCCAGTCAAAATTTGAATCCACTTCACCGACTGGAATTCCGTTGGCCATTAATCCCGGCTTCCTTTCCACATGCCCATACCTGCCTTCGGTCGGTACCTGCAGGTTCCATGACTGAGGGTCTGACCATGGACCACCTGGGGTGTGGAATATCTTCCCGCGTGCCATGCAAAAATATCCGTAGTCAGAGAGCCATTGAGGAAGAGTCTTGGCTTTTTCAAGTACTTTCGAGTCTCTTAAAAAGCTATCATTCCCGTAAATGCCTGTGGAAGATGCCCGATACCCGGTCAGCAGAGCCGCCCGGGAGGCATTGCTGACCGAAACTGGACAATAGGCCTTCTCAAAAACAACACCTTCTCTTGCCAGTTTATCCATATTGGGCGTTTGCGTCTGAGGATGCCCTCCGAGGAAACCAACCCAGTCATTCAGATCATCAACAGCAATGAACAAAACATTGTACTTCCTTTTCTCTTCTGGAGGAGTATCACCGGTGCCCTGAGCAACAGCTGCAGAAACTGCCGGAAGGGAAAGGGCAAGGAACCTTAATTGATTCAATGGAAATTTCATTACGCAGATATTTATATACAATATTAAGTATGCAAATTGAATTTAAGTGTAAATTTTATACTTATTACTTGTCCCAGGTTCCATAATTCTATAACTTAGCCGGCAGGTAGCAATCATTAACCCTTAGACCTCACCGCCATAATAAACTAATATACAAGGTATTCAAAAGCAAATTACTATGATCAAGACAATTGCTGACAGAATTGCGGAAAATCTGGGAACCACTGGCGTTGCGCTTTCCTGCATTGCCGCAGTCGCAGGTTCCTGTTCAGGAACCGGAAGGGCGAAAGAGCCGTCCAAACCCAATATAATACTCATTGTTGCCGATGATTTGGGTTTTGGTGATCTGAGTATGACAGGGCAGACAAAGTTCTCTACTCCCAACCTCGATCAGATGGCTGCCGAAGGTATCTTTTTGTCTAATCATTACTGCGGCAGCACGGTTTCCGCTCCATCAAGGGCAGCCCTGCTGACAGGAAAACACACAGGCCATACCTCAGTCCGGGGAAATCAGCCTGCACAACTTCTCCATGATGAAGAGGTAACCATTGCCGAAAAAATGAAAGAAGCCGGATATGTTACAGGTGCTATCGGTAAATGGGGCATTGGACATCCCCCTCCCACCGATGATCCCCGCCGGAACGGATTTGATCACTTTTTCGGCTATATAAACATGTGGCATGCACATAACTTCTATCCTGAGTTTCTTTATGAAAACGGCGAAAGATATCCTCTTTCCGGCAACAAATTGTATGAAACAGACGGTAAAAATCCATGGATAAACGAGCCTGAGGGAACCGGAGTGGCTGAAACAAAAGAACAATACGTTCCTTTCCTGATTGACGAAGAAGCTCTCGGGTTTATCGAGCAAAATAAGGATACGGCATTTTTCCTCTACCTGGCATACAATACGCCACATGCCAACAATGAAGCCGGGTCATTTCTCAATAACGGAATGGAGGTTCCCGATTACGGAGAGTTTGCGGATAAGGAGTGGCCTGATCCTGAAAAAGGATTTGCCCAGATGATGCACAACCTGGATGCTTCGGTCGGAAAGATAAACAACAGGCTAAAGGAACTCGGCATTGATGAAAATACAATAGTCATTTTCATAAGTGATAACGGCCCTCATGACGAAGGAAAGCATGATGCAAATTTCTTCAATAGCAGTGGCATTTACAGAGGAACAAAGAGAGACCTTTATGAAGGCGGAATAAGAACACCTTTTATCGCAAAGTGGCCTGCAGTAATTGAACCCGGCAGAAAATCTGAACATGTGTCTGCCGGATGGGATATACTTCCGACACTGTGTGATATCGCCGGAGCATCTTCCCCTGATTCCATAGACGGAATATCATTCCTCTCTGTACTAAGAGGAGATGAAGAGAATCAACCCAAACATGAATACCTCTACTGGGAATTCTATGAAATGGGAGGAAAGCAAGCTGTTCTGAAAGGCAATTGGAAAGGAATTGTTCTTAATGTCAGACGCGGGAACCCTTCAGCCATGGAGCTTTACGATATTTCTACCGATCCGTCAGAGTCAAAAGATGTCGCTTCGGAGTATCCGGAGATAGTTAAGGAGCTTCAGAAAATAATGCAGGAGGCCCATACTCCGCTCCCGATAATGTCACTTTATGACGAGAGAATAAGTGCCGATACACCATTCTAGACAATCTGCTGCTTTAAAGGCTTCTCTCAGAGAAGCCACTACTCAGGTTCGTAAGTGAACCAGTCAAAATATGCCTTGTTCCTGCTGACAGTCCCATTGCTGCTTGCATACATTCCAATGAATGTGCCGATAAAACCCCCGGCCATATTGGAGGTCAACAGACGTCCATCTTGGACATTGGCTACCCTTACCATACTAAGAGAATCTTTCCCGTAAAAAAACTCGTAGTCCATATTGCAGGCTTTCAATCCCAAAACAACCTCATTATCTATGTAAGGAACACTCTCAACAAGTGTCTCTGAAGGGATATTCCGATCAGCACTGCCGACTTTCCAGAGGTTTATCACATTTCCACTCTGCCCCTTTGTCAGCTCAAGTCTGTAGTGGTAACGGTCATTCTGAAATGCCACCAACCCTGCTACTTCATTAATTGACTCAGGATTGAATTTAAGCTTTGTAAAGACACTGCATTTATGATGCTGCTGACGCCGCGCGATGAGTGACGGATTAGCAATCTCCCTGGTGTTCTCAGGCCTGAGATTGATAGTCAGCCAGCCAGGATTTTCTGTCAGGCTGTACCACTTCTCAACTGGTGTCCTGAGAAAATTCCATTGTAACTGTAAAAGGGTGTCATTGAATTCATCAGTTGCTTCGGCTTCAGGAAACGGACTCCATGGCAGATCGGGGCGGCGATCGCTCATCAGTACCCTTCCGACACCCGGATTAAAAACAGGCGTCGTCCCTTCCCATTTCACCGGAGTGAGGAAGGTCTCCCTTCCGAGATTCCTGAAATTACCTTCAACAGGCCGTACCCCAAGCATCACCGCCCACCACTCACCGTTCTGTGTCTCAACAAGGTCAGTGTGACCTATTGTTGTTATATCAACCTCATTACCAAGATGACGATGGGTAAGTACCGGATTTGTATGAAGAGGGACAAAAGGACCGGTTATCGAGTCTGAGATATGTGCCGTTACCGAATGCTGCTCCCATGTCCCCCCTTCACCAATAAGGAGGATATATTTGCCGTTCCTCTTGAAGATATGAGGTCCTTCTGCCCACCTGGCATTCGTTGCATGGCCACTTGTAAGGTAATGCTTCTCGCCCGATAACCTGCCATTTTTGAGGTCAATCTCCTGTATATAGATCCTGTCCTCCCATGGCCAGCGCCTGGGAGGGCCCCACTTACCCTGAGAACAACCTACATAATAGGTCTTACCGTCATCATCAAAGTATATTTCCGGATCGATCCCGGGTGCATCCTGTATAAAAATCGGGTCAGACCATGGACCGGAAGGATCAGTGGCTGTGACAAAAAAGTTGCCGCCACAACTCTGACATGTTGTGATAACATAATATGTACCGTTATGATACCTGATTGTGGGTGCCCAGATACCTTCAGAGGGTTTTACCTTTTCATCCATCATCAGCTGTGAGGGTCGCGTGAGTATATATCCTGCACTCTCCCAATTGACAAGATCTTTACTGTGGTGCAGCGGAACTCCCGGAAACCACTCGAAGGAAGAGTTAACCAGGTAGTAGTCATCCCCTACCCTGATGATGGAAGGATCAGGATAAAAGCCGGGAATTACAGGATTCATAAACGTAGTACTATCACCCGACTTCTGCTGACAGAAGGTACTCTTAGCTGTAATAAAAAGTAACACTGCTAAGAAAACAATGGATGTTTTTGCTTTTTTCATACATCTTTATTTTTAAATCAGACTCTCTCCAAAAAATTTTCAAACCTAATCTGATAGTTATACAAAATTGCACAAAATTATAAATGTATGATGTACATTTATTAATATATTTACTTGCTAAAACTTGATGTTATATACAATAAAATGTGTTTAAATGATTCCTCTTGTTAACCTCAAGCCCATAAAAAGAAAAGGGATCACCACTCAAATACTGAATAATCAAAAAAAATGAAAAAACACATAATGGTATTGGGTGGTTATGGTGGCGTTGGAAAAGTCATTTCAGAGAACCTTCTAAAGCATACAACTACTGACATTACAATTGCAGGTCGTAACCTGGAAAAAGCTGAAACTGTTGCCAATCGCCTGCGAAAAGAGCACCCCAATCGTCAGATAAAAACTATTTACGCAGATGCAACTGATAGAGGCAGTCTTATTATTGCTCTAAAGAATGTCGATCTGGTAATTGTTGCAACAACAACTCCTGATCATATTGGAACAATTGCAGAGACAGCAATTGAAACTGATACGGACATGATTGATATTCTTGTTCGTGGCGACGTGGTTGATAAGCTTACAGAATTTCGTGAAAACATTGTTTCCAAAAAGAGAATCTTTATCACCCAAGCCGGATTTCATCCCGGGCTTCCTGCCCCATTTATCAAATATGCTAAAAACAAGTTCGATGATTACCAGACTGCTAATGTGGTAATGGTCATGAACTCAAAATTTGAAAAACCCGAATCTACTCATGAGATTATAAATGAGATCGGAGCATCAAATGCAAAAATCCTGAAAAATAGTCTATGGTTAAAGTCATCATACAAAGATGCATTGAACATTCAATTTTCTGAAGAATTCGGAGTACGGAAATGCTATCCTTTGCAGATGAGAGAAGTTTACCCGCTAGAAAAGGAGCTTGGTATTAAAAATATGGGGGTTTACTCAGCCGGTTTCAATGCCTTTGTTGACAATTTCGTATTTCCCTTGACAATGCTGCTGCAATCTATAAAAAAAGGCATGGGGACAAAGTTATCGGGGAAATTGATGCATTGGGGCATTAATAAATACTATACAGGAAAGCCAGGTGTAGAATTCAAATTGCTTGCGAAAGGAATGAAAGACGGATTATACAAAGATTATGTTCTGGAGTGTCACTCTCCGGACGCATTTGAATTTACATCCCTTGCCCTCATTGCTTGTTTAAACCAATATCTTGACCGGACAATAAATATACCGGGTATATATTTAATGGGTAATATAGTTGAGGAAACCAGAATCATTGATGACCTCAGAAAAATGGGAGTTCAAATCAGAGATAATTGATTATGTGGCCTTGTTGTACGGGCTTAATATTATAATATAGAGTTCATTATTAACATAAAGAATTGATGAAGAAGAATAAATTAATGACTATTATTGCCGGATTTGGCTTACTAACAGCTTCATCCTGTAATTCACCTCAGCCGGACAAAGACTCGATTGCAGAAAGGATTGATGGTCGTGATTTCCCATCCATCTTTCAGGCATGGTACCCTGTTGACATGCCGGAGTTTCCGCTGGAAACCAACCAGCAGAGAGTGTCAGTAGCCGCAAAACATGACCTTATTTTCGAAGAACCGCTCAGCCAGTTGGGAGAGGGATATGACCTTGTTCTTGGGCTGGTATGGGATAATAAACACCATGGCCTTGCCGATAGCTTCACCATGGAAAGCCTTGAACAGGCCCTGGCTAATCGAGCAGAGGCATTGAAAATTAATCCTAACATGGTGTTTCTTTTTGAAATACGGTGGAGAGATGCCCCTATGAGCTTCCTTCCTGAAGACAGCCCGTGGTGGCTGAGAGATTCCTCCGGGACAATTGTCAAAGGCTGGCTGGGCGGATGGGAACCATTCTACAAACTGAATTATGACAACCCTGAATTCCAGGATAATGTGGCCCGACAGGCAAAAATCTCCATTGAGTCAGGCGTATACGATGGCGTGATGCTTGACTGGAGCGGCCACCTTGAGATAATCAAAAAGATCAGAGCTGCCATTGGAGACTCTGCTTTAATAATGGTTAACATCCATGATGATATTGAAGACGGCAGGCTCTATAAAGACTATATCAACGGCTCTTTCATGGAGCTTAATCCAGTTGATTCCCTGAGTATGCCGGTCGAAGAGCTCGTCATGTTCAACCGTGAGGACGCCAATAAAAGATCCTGGGACAGGATAAGGGAAGCTTTGGTATGGTTTGAGGACAGCCTGCAGAAACCGACCATCAACTGTCTTGAGGTATGGGGAAACCGTGACGACCTCCAGCGAATGAGGGCAACTACAACACTTGGCCTGACACACTCAAATGGTTATGTCCTGTATGCTGACCCGAATCCTCTCAAAACACCCGATCATCTTCATGACTGGTATCCTTTCTGGGATGTAAGTCTCGGAAAACCTCTTGGAAACAGGGTTGATAAAGAGGATGGATCATCATGGAGAGAGTTTGAAAGGGGAACAGTTGTCTATAACCACTACTCCAATTCTGCTGTTACAGTGATATTCAATGAAGAGAGAAAACGCGCTTCTGATGGTTCTGTTGGAAAGGAGTTCACGGTTCCGGAACGCGACGGCGACATTTTCATTAAATAAAATAATCAATATACAATATACTAACTGATGGAATTAAAACTACTGGATTATGTATCCTTCTTCGGATACTTTATAGCATTGAGCCTTATAGGATGGTGGTTCGGAAGATCTAAGAAGAGCGTATCATCTGACTATTTCCTTGCCGGGAAATCATTGCCCTGGTATGTAGTCGGAAGCTCATACATAGCTGCGAATATCAGTACGGAACACTTCATTGGGATGATCGGAGCAGCGGTTCTATACGGGATCGTCGTAGCTACTCCTGAGTGGAGCTCCGTAATTGCATTTACGTTTCTGATATGGATATTTATTCCATTCCTCCTGAACTCCAAAGTATATACAACACCTGAATTCCTTGAGAAAAGATTCAGCAGAAAAATGCGGTTTCTCTTTGCCTCCATAACCCTTCTCGCCAATATCTCTGCTTTTATGGCACCGGTTATTTACGGAGGAGGCCTTATTGTTGAGGAAGCACTTAAATTCAACTCGCTTTTCGGACTTGATACAGCCTCAATAAATGCAGGTAACGCTATTAACTGGGGACTTTTCCTTTCAATCGGGCTTATTGCATTTGCCTCAGGAATATGGGCTATCTGGGGCGGACTGAGATCAGTTGCGTGGATGGACCTTCTTACGATCTTCATTATGATTGGAGGAGGTCTTGCCGTTACATTCCTGGGGCTGATGCACCTTGGTGCCGGGGAAGGAATAATTAAGGGCTTCTCAACCATGGTTGAAGCTAACAGAGCCCAGGAAGGATGGGCGGCTCAGTGGCTTTCTGAAAACGTTTCAAATATGCTAAAGGGTGCTGGAGAGGGTGCAGAGTATCATAGGCTATCAGTGCTTCAGCCTTTTAATCATTCAACTACACCATGGACACACTGGGTTTTCAGCTTTTTCTATATCGGATTATGGTATACTGTCATTAATCAGCATATGATACAGAAAGTCTTTGCTGCAAAAGATATATATCATGCCCGGATGGGGATGGTCCTTGCCTCATTCCTCAAGCTTCTGCTTCCTTTCATTGTTGTAATTCCCGGACTCATTTTCTTTGCAATGAAGCCTGAATTCCTCCTTGGAAATGACTGGGCGACCATGAACCAGGAGACAAATAAAACATACATTCTGTTGATTGGAAAGCTTGTCCCGGTCGTCCTTACCGGTATCCTGATGGCAGCTCTTTTCGGTGCAATACAGAGTACAATCAGCTCAGTACTTAACTCGACTTCGACAATTTTCACGATAGATATTTATAAGGAATATATCAACAAAAACGCTTCCGATAAACGTGAAATAATGATAGGTCGCCTATCGGGTACGATAATTCTTTTACTTTCAATCGCACTGGCAATTATTCTTGCGCTGACAAAAATTAATATTTTCGTTTACATACAGACGATGTACACCTTTATTGCTCCCCCATTCTCAGCGATATTCCTTATTGGCATGCTGTGGAGGAGAGTAAACGGCAGAGATGCTTTCCTGGCAGTCATTGTCTCATTTGCTATTGCAGGAATTCTCAAATACCTGGAACTTGGCCCGTTGGCTGACTCCACTGCTCCCCTTGCAAACTTCATCAGACCTTTCGCAAACCAGGGGCTGATTGTATGGGCATGTGCTATGATAATTGCATCTGTCTCAGCAATGTTAACCCCGCCTCCCGCTCCTGAGCAGGTATCGGATGATCTGACATTCAACTGGAATAAGGTAACCGTTGTGAAAGGAGAAAAAATGCCATTACTAAGGAGTGTCGGTTTCTGGTGGGCTATCAGCTTCCTCCTTATGCTTATATTGATGCTTGTATTCTCAGTATTTGTAACTTAGTAAATGAATGCCTAAGAACCACAGCAAAAAATAATAGAGAGAATTATATGCCACAAATCATTTTCCAGAAAGAGTGTTGTCTGAATATCTATGATGACGGCCACTATGACATTATAATGGGTCAAACAGGTTATTACCAATGTTACCCTTCGGTGGATGGAAAACCTGTAAGCAATAAGGATATTTTACTCTTGTCAGATCCTGACTCTGTTGTAATAACATACCGTACTTCCTGTTTTAATCTTATTCTCCATTTTCTTGTTAAGGACCAGTATCTTTCTCTTCGCACAACTATCGATAAGATAAAGACTGAGCGGATTGAGAAGGTCTCAGTGTTTGATAATGCATATGTGACAGGAGTAGAAAAACTATTGGCACATGGTTACTTCAGCTGGGATCAGAGTTTTCTGTATGATGCCGGCGACATTATCGAGGCTGAAGCCAGCGCCATCGGAGTTGTCCTCAGCTCTTCCGGTATCGCCCTTTCCGGATACCTCACCCATGACAGGATGTTTCAGACTTTCAGATACAGAAAGGAGAGAAACCAACTCTTTGCCACTACTGAAATGTTCCTTGAGGGAAAATATCTCGGTGGAATTAATAGTATTGATTTCTCCGAGATCGTATTTTTTAAGCATGATGATCTTGACCTCGCTCAAAAAAAGTGGGCTGATCTGGTGGTAAAAACAAACAATATCAGACTTACGAAACCAGCCACAACAGGATGGTGTTCATGGTATTATGATTACTTCTGGTTCAGCGGAGAGATTCTTGAGAGGCACCTTGAGAAATTTGCCCCCTATCGTAAAGACCTTAATCTGAATGTATTCGTAATTGATGCAAATCATTTCGAACACCTTGGCGACTGGCTCTGGCCTGACAGCAAATTCCCGAAAGGGATGGAGTATTATGCGCAAGAAATAACAAAGGCAGGTTATACTCCCGGTATCTGGATAGGACCATGGATGGTGGCTGACAGAAGCAGACTCTTCAGGGAACACCCCGACTGGCTGTGCAGGGATCAGGAAGGTGAGCTTATTGAGTTCATGAATCCGCTGGGAGAGGATAATGTATGGGGCTACAGGTCAAAAATTCATTATTGTCTTGATACTTCCAATCCTGAAGCATTCGAATACCTCAGATACGTCTTCCGTACTTACAGGAAGTGGGGTTACAGGTACTTCAAGACCGATTTCATGTTCTGGGGCTCAATGGACCGCTTTGAGGGAGGCTGGTTCCATGACGGGCTCAACAAGCACAACCTGATAACCGACAAGTCAAAGCGGCCGCTTATCAGGCGTCATACCCCGGGCAAGACCAGGATGGAGTATTTCACTGACGTTCTCAAGATGATCAGGGAAGAGATCGGGGAGGATAGTATCTGGCTCGGGTGCGGCCAGCCAATCTGGGCATCTGTGGGGTATGTCGATTGCATGAGAGTATCACGTGACGTCGGCGCCAGGTGGGTAGCCCACAATAGCCCAAAAGAACTCCTCAATGACCTGGCTTTGCGTAATTTTACAAATCACCGGTTCTATGAGGTTGATCCGGATTGTGTTTTGCTGCGCACGTGGGAGACAAAAATTACCGAAGTTGAGGCTACCTCACTGGCTCTCTACATGGGAATTGCCCAGGGCATGATCATGACCTCTGACTATGTTGATGAATGCCCTCAACACAGACTTGATCTTTTCAAATTCCTTGCAGGTGACAATAATGCAGTTGAATTCAGACCGCTTCTGCTCGGCCGTGAAACTGAACTTGTCATTTATGGTGGTACGCGGAAGGATAATGCAATGGGTATTCTCTTTTTCTTCAATAATGGTGAAACCAGAATAGAAAAAAAATACCCGCTCGAACTATTGGGTATCAGTGGCTCCAACGCAATCGAATGGAGAACAGAAGAAAATATTCAGCTGAACGGAACGATTTCTATATGTCTGAATCCTCATGAATCGGCACTCTTCTATCTGAACGATAAACCCTTCGAAAAGGGATGGCAACCGAAAAAGATAACCGGATAAACATAAATAAATGAACAACAGGAATTGGATAATAGAGCTTGATAAACTCGACTATCAGGGCTATTTTAAAGATGGAAAAAAGATTGTAGGTCGAAATCACCTTGCACTTATCGCAAATGGTTTTGTCGGTGTTCGCGGTTGTTTCAGCGAGCTTTTTGATGAAAAGGTTGACAGCTCAATTCACTGCATTGGTATCTATGACCAGCTTGGATATGATGATCCCTCAAAGGACATCTGGAAGGAGATTATCAATATGCCTGATTTCATGAGCGCTCCTCTGACCTTCGACGGAGAGAAGGTCTTTCTGAACCGCGAAGGAGACAACTGCGAGAACTTTCGCATCACACTTGACATGAGAAGTGCCATCCTTACACTTGAATATATATTCAAGGCCAAAACAGGAAAGAAACTCAATGTCAGGATTGAGAGATTCTGTACCTATCATAATAAAAATCTGGTTTGGAACCGATTTGCCGCAACCTGCCATGACGGTGATGCAGTGCTTGAATACAGCCCGGGAATAACAGGTGATGTCTTTGATGCAAACGGAAAGCATCTGTCAGACTTCTCAACCGGTGAATGCGATGGCGGATATATTCTTACTGCAAAAACACAACAGCATAAATATGCCATCGCAATAAGCAGCAAACATACACTCTCCTCTCCGGCCGGCAGCAAAATTGTTACAGGCGAGGAGGAGGTACGACAGCTCTTTTCCATTAAGCTCAAAAAAACAGTTGAGTTCACGGTAACAAGCCAGCACACGCTGTTCACAAGCCGTGACTCAATGGACCCCGTCGCAAACGCACTCACAGCCGCATTCAGTTTCGAAGAAGAGAGGAAGAAACACATCGCTGAACTCGAGAAAAACTGGGAAATAGCAAACGTTGAAATTGAAACTGATGAACCATATATCGATAACCATCTCCGGGCGGAGATGAAAGATTTTCTGAGCGGCAGGGTAAAGAGGGAAGTTAAATACGGGCTTGTCAAACCCGAAGATGAAGTTGCCCACCTCGAGAAAGAGCTCAATGCTGACGTGAACAGAGTAAAGAAGTCAGAGCTTTTCATGCGCTACAATCTATATATCCTGCTCATCTCTGTACCCAAAGGTTTCGATTATGCTGCCATACCTTCACGCTCACTTTCATATGCCACATATAAGGGTGCCATCTTCTGGGAGGTTGACACATACGCCTTCCCTTTCTATGCAGTAGTATTCCCTGATTATGCAAGGAATATTCTCATGTATCGCTACAATGCCCTTGAGTATGCGATCAAAAAAGCGACGGACCTTGGTTTTGATGGTGCTTTCTATGCATGGGAGTCACTTGATACGGGCGAGGAAGCCACTAAGAAATTTGTCTGGCAGGATATCCACAGCGGCCGTATGATGCGCAATTACTTTGGCGACCGTCAGTGGCATATCGCCGGCGATGTGATATACGCCGTATGGCAGTATTTTGATCTTACAGGAGACTGGGACTTCATTGAGAATTATGGTGCCCGGATGACTTTGCTTACAGCTCGGTTTGTCAGTTCCCTCGTCTATTACAAAGTGCCAAAGGAAAGGTATGAAATCCTTCATACAACATGCCCCGACGAATATCATGAAGAGGTTGCAAACAATGCCTATACCAACAGAATACTGCTGCACTCAATAGAAAAGGCATTTGAGTGCCTCAAAATGATGGAGGAGAGGTCTCCTGCCAAGCTTAAAAAGCTTAAGGAGCTTCACAAGATCACTGAAAGTGAGCTTGAATACTGGCGAGATATAATTGATAAGATGTTTCTCAAAGAACCCGACCCGGTAACGAAGGTTATTGAACAGCATGACGGATACTTTGAACTCGAAGATATCTCCCTCGAGGAATTCAAGAGCCGGATAATACGTGACGAATACCTGGGTTATCCAGTTGGTCCGGCTGTACATACACAGATAATAAAGCAGGCTGACACGATACAGATGCTGGTGATGTTCAGGGATGAGTTTCATCCGATAGTCAGAAAAGCAACGTTTGACTATTATGACCTCAGGACAGAGCACGGTTCCGGTGACAGTCCCAATGCCTACGGTATCGTTGCAGCACAGGTGGGGCGTGTTGACCGTGCCCTCTGGTACTTCCTCAGGTCAGCCAGAATTGACCTGGAAAGTGCCAACCCTGCAAAGAAGGCCAACTTCCAGCTGGGCGGTGTTCACATTGCCCCTTCTGGAGGAACATGGCAGGTGGTGCACTATGGCTTCGCAGGATTCGGTATCGATGATGGGATATTGACATTCAACCCCATATTGCCCAAGGGATGGAACAGGCTTAAATATAATTTCTTCTATAAGAGCCAGATGATAACCGTCGTCATTGACAGGGAGACGATAAGCCTTAGCTCTGCAGTGACAAACAATCTTAACCTTACGGTAAAGATATGTGATGAAGAGCATGTTGTGCTTGAAACCGGTAAAAGCATAAGCTCCGATTACAAAAAGAGGGGTAATCATTATTACACTTACAACGAACACGCCGTTCAGATTAAGAAAGAACTGAAGTAAAAACAGAACTTATGCACTATGATATAACCTTTGTCGGCCACATGTGCTATGACGAAGTGACCTATTACGACAAACCGGGTTATATAGCCCCGGGAAGTGCGGTGTTATGCGGCGCCGCCGTTGCTGCACGTGTGGGGAAAAAAGTCGCCCTGGTGACAAGACTGGCGAAAAAAGATGAACATATCCTCGATGCACTTAAAGAGGTTGGGGTGCAGTGCTTCGTGACATACAGCGATGAAACAAGCTGGATGTATGTAGGACACCCGGGCGATAATGTTGACGAGAGGGAGATGATACTGAAACATAACGCAGGTGAGTTCAGAATTGATGATTTCCCGGCAATTACATCCACATTCGTCCACCTTGCCGGTATCTCCAGCAGTGAATTCACAATGGAGTTTATGAGAGGGCTTAAGGAGAAGGGATATAATATTTCTGTTGACCTCCAGAGTTTCGTTCGCCAGGCAGACCCGGTAACGAGGATGGTGAGCTATAGCGATGACAGCCGTAAAAAAGAAATCGTCACTCTGATGAGCAAAGTAAAGCTCGATGTGGTTGAAGGTGAAATCCTGACAGGTTCGAATGATATTGAGACTGCTGCAAAAGAAATAGCATCATGGGGTTGTCCGGAGGTACTTATTACAAAAGGAGAAGGTGTTCTGGGTGTTATCAATGGTGAAGTCAAATTTGAAAAGTTCTCCAACAGGTCAGTAGTGGGACGCACAGGCCGTGGCGACACTACTTTTGCAGCTTACCTGAGCGGACGGCTTGACAGGGATGCCGGCTGGTCATTGAAGTTCGCTGCCAGTCTTGTCTCCCTCAAAATGGAAAAGATAGGCCCCTACACCGGCAACCTTGAAGATGCACTTGACAGGATGAGGGAGGATGGAAGGGTCTGACGGTAATATCCTATGGAAGATAAAACCTGGGAATGTTTAAACTAATTAAATGAGCCATGATTATGAAAACCTTCAGTGCATGTTTAGCAATTTCAATTACACTTTTATTTCTTAACGGCATGAATATGGTAAATGGGCAGGAGGAACCCGTCAGACACCTGGCGCCTGTCCCTCCGATGGGATGGAACAGCTATGACTGCTTTGGAGCCACAGCTACGGAGAGTGATATAAAGGCAAATGCTGATTACATGAGCATCTATCTGAAGGATTTCGGCTGGGAATACATTGTTCTTGACTATTGCTGGTACTACCCGCATCCACCCGGAAGTACACAGGATAATCCCCCGCAGTTCAGGCTCAAGAATGAGGGTGCACCTGTTCCATGGATGCCGATGGATGAATGGGGTCGTCTCCTGCCTGATCCGGGCAAATTCCCCTCGTCAGCCGGAGGCCAGGGGCTGAAGCCTCTGGCAGATTATGTCCACAGCAAAGGGCTGAAATTCGGGATACATGTCATGAGAGGCATACCAAGGCAGGCCGTATGGGCAAAATCAGCTGTGCTCGGTATCAACGGTATAACAGCTGATCAGGTTGCTGACACAACATCAACATGCCAGTGGCTTAATCTTATGTATGGAGTTGACATGTCGAAGAGTGGTTCCCAGGAATACTACAACTCAATCGTTAAACTATACGCCGACTGGGGCGTTGACTTCATAAAACTCGATGATGCCGAGCATACCTCAAACCATACTTACTGGAAGGCTGAAGTTGAGGCATTCAGCAGGGCGATAGCCGGATGCGGGAGACCGATAGTACTCAGTCTTTCTCCTGGAACCAGCTACGAGAACAAGGACCACTTACAGAAATATTCACAGATGTGGAGAATATCAGGTGATTTCTGGGATGACTGGAAAAAGCTTAAGGCCCAGTTCAGCAGATGTGCCCTGTGGGCTTCCATGTCAGGACCTGGTTCATGGCCCGATGCTGACATGCTTCCTGTTGGCGATCTGCGCCAGAGAGGTCCCTTCCCACCTAAGGGAAAGAGCAGGTTCACTGATGATGAACATTATACACTCTTAACCCTGTGGAGCATCTTCCGGTCACCACTGATGCTTGGGGGTAACCTTCCTTCAACAGATGATTTTCTGCTTAAGCTGATCACAAACCCGGAGATAATTGAGGTCAATAAGAAGTGTTACAACAGCAGGGAATTGTACAACAAAAATGAAGAAGTTGTATGGATTGCGGATGCCCCTGGAAAAGATGAAAAATATGTTGCCCTGTTCAATACCTCAGATCTCCCCAGGAGTATCACATTTGAACTCAAGGATGCAGGCATGAAAAACAGGTACAGGGTCCGTGACCTCTGGGAGAGAAAAGAGATAGGTGCTGTAAAGGACAGATTGAAAGCCGATATCCCTCCGCACGGATCAAAAATCTATAAGCTTTCACTATAACCCCAACCCAAGAACCAGGAACAAATATGAAAAAGACCCTACTTCCCTTCAGGATTTTTCTTGTGCTGGGATCATTCCTTCTCACCGTACTGTTATATATCGACAGAACTGTAATATCAGTGGCTAAAGACGATATTTCAGGAGATCTGAACCTTTCTGCCACACAATTTGGCTGGATAATGGCAATGTTCACCCTCGGATATGCACTCTTTCAGACTCCCTCCGGCAAGCTTGCTGATAAATTTGGCCCCCGTGCCGTTATTACCTGGATTGTCTCTTTCTGGTCAGCTCTTACCGCCTTGACAGGAGCAGCCTGGAATTACACCTCTCTTCTCATCATCAGATTCGTCTTCGGAGGGGGTGAAGCAGGGGCATTCCCGGCCCTCGCTAAAGTCACATACTCCTGGTTTCCTGTAAGAGAGAGAGGAATCGTACAGGGAATAAACTTTTCCGGTTCGCGTATCGGGGCTGCTTTTGCCCTTCCTCTTATCGCGTGGTTAATATCTCTTACCGGATGGAGGCACACATTTGCACTTCTCGGAGTGGCAGGTGTGATTTTTGCCTTTTTGTGGTACCTGCTCTTCAGGAACAGGCCCGAAGAATCATCAATTATAAGCGAAAAAGAAAAGGAGTATATTATTTCCAACAGGCAGCAGCAGGACAAGACTGCAGCAGGAAGACTTTCATTCTCAACAATCATCGGGTCAGGGAACATGTGGCTTACGATGTTGCAGTACATCTGCAGCAATTTTACATTCTATTTCACTCTTACCTGGATGTACCCATATCTTAAGAACCGCTTTGCCCTTGACGGCCTTGAAGCCGGTTTCTTCGCAATGGCTCCTCTTCTGGCAGGTGCTGCCGGCAACTGGTTCTCTGGAATCATGGTAGATTACCTCTACCGCAAGTTGCCTCTTGCTCTTTCACGACGGATACCCGCAGTGATCGGTTTTGTACTGGCAGCAACAGGAATGATGATGATGGCATTTGCAGAGAGCCCCCAGGTCTCGATCATATTCCTCTCTCTTGCCATATTCGGCGCCGACATGACCCTGAGCCCCTCATGGGCATTCTGTATCGATATCGGCAGGGAGAATGCCGCAACTGTATCCGGGACAATGAATATGGCCGGGAATCTTGGTGCCTTCGTAACCATCATAGCCTTCCCTTATATGTATAAATGGACAGGAGGGCATGAGACATTCTTCTTTATCTGTGCCGGGCTCTCTCTTGTTGCTGTGGCAGCCTGGTTCTTTATGAAGCCTGACAAAACCCTCGAACCGCAAACAAACCAATAAATCTCTGCTATGCATAAAAGGACTATTGCTGCAATAATTTGCGCCGTTACCTCAATAATATGCTCAACAGGTGATGCTGGCGCACAACCGAAGCAAAACAGTGATTCGGGGTACTATATGACAGGACCACGCAAGGTGATAAAAACAAAAAGAATCAAACCTGATGTATTTATAACTGCATTTACTCAGGATGGGGTGATTATTACTGAAAACACTGTCAGTCCATGGTTCAATGCCACACTCTTTGCCCATGGGTCAATATTGACAGACTCATCCGGGAAAGAACTGAAAGAGGTGGTAATATTCGAAGCCTGCGATAAAGATGGTGATCTCAACTGGAGTGTACTTCATTACCCTGATGGTAACCGGGGACCCGGAACCTTTCAACTGGTTCAGGGAACAGGCAAGTGGGCAGGTATAAAAGGAACCGGGAGAATAACCGGTCGCCACACAGAAAGAGCAGATGGCTTCATCATGCCTGAGTATAATATCCAATGGGAAATTGATCCTGTAAACGCTCCGAACTCTGATCAGATACCGGGTAAGGAGAAGTATAAATACTCCGACCAGTGCCTCAGCTTTCACGGACCGCATGTGTTCCTTCTCTCAAAGGAGCTCTCAAATGGCATCTCACTTGAATTCAGCACCCAGTCGGGAGTGCTGATGAGCATGCTTGACCCCGGCAAAGTCAGCCCCCGAAACAATGCCACCTGTTTTGACCGCGGGAATACGGTCAAACTTAACGGAAAAACATTGGGCGACATAATGCTCCTTGAAGATACTGACCAGGACGGAGATGTAGTGTGGTTGCTGCATATATGGTGGTATAATAAGGGACCAGGGTCATACGAATTTATTGACGGTATAGGAAAATGGGAAGGAATTTCCGGCACAGGTGTCACAAGGGGGATGTATTTGAACCGGACAGATGACCATTTCATGCTTAAGTCAGAACTTGTCTGGAATTTGCCGGTCACGACTGCGCTCTTGCCTGTGAATTCACATTTGACTTCCCGGCAAAATGATCTTACACGGTAGGGTCAAATTCATTAGTTTAGTGTTAAAATCAACAAAAAAATGAAACTTGCTTTAAATACTCTTGTATATGAGGTTGGCGGAAGAGGGCCTGCGGAATCACTCTCAAGTGCCGTAAAATTCGGATTTCGTTATATTGAATATGCCGGCATCAGAAAAGGTAACCCTCAGACAATGTCCGCTGCAGAAAAAAAAGAAACATTAACCATTGTCAGAGAGAATGATCTTCAAGTGACACAGATGCTGCTTGTCGCTACCAAAGATACAGCGCACCCTGACCACAGGAAACGTGATGCAGTTCTTGACTATATGAAAACATGCGCCGATTTCCAGATGGAACTGGGCGGCCGTCAGCTCCTTGTATGCTGGGGTGGAGGACTTTATGAACTGGGGGTCTCTCCTGAACAATCATGGCTCAATATGGTTGAAAATATAAGACGGTTTGCCGAATGGTGCCTGGAAAGAAATCTGCTTGTTGGAATTGAACTTGACCCCCATGTCTATTTCATATGCAATAACACCTACAAACTGGCAAAGGCAGTGGAAGACATCGGGTTGCCAAATGTATATCCTAACGTTGATGTCGGTCACCTGGTAATAACCAGGGAAGTACCTGCCCAACTTGAAAAACTTAAAAGCAGACTCCTACATGTCCACCTCAGTGAAACAGAGTCATTTGCACATACCAACAGCATCCTGGGGACAGGTGTGGTTGACTTTAAAGCATACATTGACAAACTGATTGAACTGGGTATCGAGGAAAACTGCATGAAATATGGCGAACCCTGCGTTGCCGGTATCGAAATGGGAAGTGAAGCAAGCGGAGGATTTGTCGAGGACCCGGATTTGTGGGTCCGGGAAAGCCTCTCATACCTGCAGCGGATTATGCCTGAGTTAACAAAATAAGAAAATGAACATGAAAATTCGTGTCACAATTGACAGTGATGATATAGCTGTCAGCCTTAAAAAAGTTCTAATTAAGCACATGCTGGATTCAGGTGTCGATGTTACCGACCTTGACTATGCAGGTAAACACCCAGGTGCATTATACCCTGAAGTAGGTTATAATCTTGCTCTCAAAATAAAGAATAAAGAGTTTGACAGAGGGATTCTGATCTGTGGTACCGGTTTGGGAATGGCAATGATAGCCAATAAGGTCGAAACCGTTTATGCAGGGGTATGTCATGATGTTTATTCTGCAGAAAGATTAAGAAAAAGTAATGATGCCCAGATTCTTACAATGGGCTCAAGGGTAATAGGGACCGAACTGGCAAAGACAATCGTCAGCGCCTGGCTTAATGCTGAATTTGAGAAGGGCGGGTCATTGCCGAAAGTAGAACAGATGAGGATGCTGGAAAGGAAATCGTTTCACCCCGAAAAATAATAATACTATGCAAAAGATTATCAATCAACCACATGAAGTAGTGGATGAGATGCTTAAAGGCTTCATCAGGGCCCACTCTGATCTGGTTGCTGAAACGGATAATGAGAGAGTACTGAAATACATTCATGCGCCTGTAAAAGGCAAGGTTGGAATTGTTACAGGTGGCGGATCAGGCCACAAACCTGCCTTTATTGGGTACATCGGAAAGAATATGGTTGATGCAGTGGCTGTGGGAGAGATATTCTCCTCACCTCCCGCCCAGATGTTCTACGATGCCGTAAGAGCAGCCGATGCCGGCAATGGTGTGGCCATCCTGTACGGCAACTACGCCGGGGATAACATGAATGTAGCCATGGCTATGGAACAGGCTGAAGAAGACGGCATAAGGGTAACCAAAGTAGTGGCAAATGATGATGTCCCTTCTGCTCCGGCATCAGAACCCGGTAAGCGCCGGGGCGTGGCAGGAGAAATACTGATGTGGAAAGTTGGCGGGGCAAAGGCTGCAATGGGTGGTAACCTCGACGAGGTGACTGCTGCTGCGCAGAAAGCAATCAATAACACTCGAAGCATGGGTGTCGGCTTAAGTCCCTGTACCATACCAGAAGTGGGGCATCCCAACTTCACCATCGAAGAGGGTAAGATGGAAGTGGGTATAGGTCACCATGGTGAACCCGGAATAGCTGTCAGTGACATTGAGAAATCATCTGCCATTGCCGCCAGAATGACTGATGAGATCATCCCTGACCTGCCCTTTAAGCGAGATGACGAAGTGGTGGTGCTGATTTCCGGATTGGGGTCCACCCCGATAATGGAGCTCTATATACTCTATAACGACGTCGTAAAAATACTTGATCAACGGGGAATTAAAGTATACCTTTCTTATGTAGGAAACTACTTTACTTCACTTGAGATGTCAGGAGCCACACTCACAATCATGAAACTTGACGCTGAGCTTAAGTCATGTATGGATTATGAGGCAGATTCAGTCGGATTGCGTCAGTTCAGGCATCACTAATTAATTGAAGAAATGCAGGCATTTAAGATCTCTGAAGGGAGTATTGTTGCGGACAGGCTTATAATAGCTATTCAATCTGAAAAACAATACCTGAGCGATATTGATGGCGCCATTGGTGATGGTGACCATGGCATTAATATGAACAAGGGTTTTACCATGTGCCGTGAGGCTCTTGACAGGGAGCCTGGAGACCTGGCCCATTCATTCAGAACCCTTTCAAAAATACTTATGATGAAGATAGGGGGTTCAATGGGTCCTCTGTATGGCAAATTCTTCAGTGCTCTTGCACGATCGTATGAGGGTAAGACTGAGATCGGGAAGGAGGATTTCCTGGCCTCTCTTGAGGCAGTAATGGAGGAGCTCGGTAAAATCTCTTCTGCCAGACCTGGGGACAAAACCCTTATCGACACCCTCTCCCCGGCTGTCAACGCATTCAGGAAAGCCCTGGATGAAGGCGGGTCATTCAGTGAAGCGCTTGACATGATGACTGAGGCTGCCCGAAGTGGAAGAGACAGCACAAAAGATATGGTGGCAAGGATCGGAAGGGCAAGCAGGCTGGGAGAACGCTCAAGAGGCGTTATAGACGCAGGGGCCGCATCGTGCTGCATTATTCTCGAATCAATGGCGTCATCAATTAAGTTGCTGTTGTAATATTTCACTCACCTGATTTTTGTACACTTAGTAAACTAAACTATGAAACAAGGCGTGATAATAGGATTCCTGGGCAAGACTCAGGATCGTTTCTCAGAGTACCAGAAACCGGCCACAACAAGGGAAAAACTTGAAATAGTGTCGAGGATAGAGGGCTTTGATGGTGTGGAAATGGTCTTCCCTTACGAGACCGGGGATCCGGCGGAGACGAAACAGATGATGGATGAAATGAATCTCTGCTTTGCTGCAATAAATGTCAATATTAAGAAAGAATCCGAATGGGTCCCGGGAGCCCTCACCCGGCCAGATAAAGGGATACGCGACAGGGCCGTGTCAATGATAAAAAAGGCAAAGGATTATGCAAGGGCGGTCGGTGCTCCTCACGTCACCTGCTGCCCCCTGAGTGACGGTTACGATATTCTTTTCCAGGTCAATTATCGTCAGGCATGGAACTACATGGTTGATGCCATTGGTGAAGCTGCAGATTACCTTCCCGAAATACCTCTTTTCATTGAACCAAAATATTCTGAAACAAGGGTTCATTGCCAGCTCGACTCTACTGCCAAAGCACTGCTGCTTCTGAAGGAAGTTGGAAACCCTGCAACAGGGGTGACCCTCGATATGGGTCACTCGCTCCAGAGCCAGGAAAATCCGGCCCAGGCACTTGTAACTATATATGAGTCAGGATTTGATGCCTATATCCACACAAATGATAATGACACTAAAGCTGACTGGGATCTTGTGGGTGCAAGCCGGCACTTTCTCCACTATGTGGAACTGATGTTCTGGGCACAGCAATGCAATTATGATAAGTACTTTACCACTGATGCCTCGCCCAGGATTTTTGATGTCGTTGAATTCTTTAACCGGCATTCGGAAATAACCCTGGGCGCTTATAACCTGGCAAAGTCACTTGATCACAACAGCCTGCTGGAGATGATGAGGAATGAGGACTTCAACAGTCTGATGAAGTATGTAAATAAAGAGATTTACCGGGTCTGATCGTCTTAAAGGCAGCCGGCAATAATCTTCCTCACCTCATCAAGGTCAGGTAGTCTGTCTTCAGGATATTCATAGTCAAAGAGATGCCAGGTCTCGGTAAACGAGACCTCCTCCCCCGGTCTGATAGTCTCCATCGGCCCTATTGGCTCTATTTCGCACATCTGCTCTTTATTATACCATACAGAGACATTTGCTCCGGACATTTCACCGTATACCCTCTCCGGATAGACCGGAAAGGTCTTGATGAACAATTGTCCGTCGCGGGTAATGTAAGCCAGCCACCCTTCTGCTACATCCATTACGAATTTAGGTCTTTCGGGCGGGCCTATGATCTCCAGTATACCTTCGCGTACCCGTATATTGGGTTCTTCAGCAGGCACAAAATCCATCACGTTGCCCGGACCGTAAATCATATAACCCTTCGGAAATCTGCTGTCATGATTGAGAGGGGTGAGGGAAATCCCTCCCCCTTTTGCAAATGTCCTGCTCCAGTAACAATATCGTTTGGTCTCACTGCTGATGTTTTTGATAGTCTGAGTACAGGTCAGCCGGCTTCCCTTATCATCAAGCCTGAATCTCCTTACCAGCATTACACCCGAAGAGGTGTCTTGCTGACTAACCATTTCTGCCTCCCGGTCACCGGTAATGGTTCCCTCCCACTTGCCAAAAAAAAGTGCAGGTCTTTTAGGACTGGTTTTTTCAGGACCGATATCAAACCTTCCCCCGGCAGGATGAGTAATGACCTTCCCCGGTTCGAAGACAACACCATCCTGAAGTGAGTCGCGGTAAAGAACATTCCTTCCATCGAGTTCGTAAGCAATAACCCTCCCTCCCATGTTAGGTTCAAGAACAACTCTTGCTTCATTGTTTCTTAATTCAATACAGTTACTGTAACCGTACTGTTCAATAATTGCTGTTCCTTCATTGGTATCCATGGCGCAGGAGATATTCAATAATACAAGGGATATAACTAAAATAAAAACGAAAAACTTTCTCATTTGCTGTCATTTCATTTATTCGAGTGTGATCTTAACTCTCTTATAACAGGTCTTCCCGAATTTTTCAGGCATCAGCTTGTCATAGTGGCAAAGGAAGTATACGTAAAATTCTTTGCCTGTGATCTCATTGCTGTCACCAGGGGCATAGGAATGAAATTCCCTTTCAGAAACACCTTCGGTTGAGCCCATGGAAATAATTGTAGGATAGTCATTCAGGTGCTGGTCCTGGTGAATTATCTTCCAGTCAGTCCAGGTAAATCCGTCATCAGAGAATGATAATTTAATTTCACTCTTATCAACTTTCTCCCATTTGCTCCCCCTCACAGCCATCACGTACTTGTTGAGGTACTTGTTGTAGGCTGCATCACCGTGCATAAGTCCGCTGGTGGGGATATTCAGCGGTGTGAACTTTCCTCCGAGACCGGGTTCATCCCATTTGCCATTATAGTATTTATTCCAGACGCATATTCTTCCATTCTCGGCAGCCTCAACTACCTCATCCACTTTTGCCCTTGCGATGGCAATGCCATCTTTTGCCGGATCTCCCTCTTTGACACCCATGTTATCCCTGTAGTAAACCTGGAAGTACCCGTCCTTTATGATATAATTAGCATATCCGACATTGAGATTTGTGTTGGGATAGACACTCATGTACCATTCCCTGAAAGAGACGTTGGGCTCAATTATATATCCCAGCCATTTCCAGTCGCGGCCCCCGTTTTTGGCAATAGCCAGGCCGAACCTGAAATAAACACCACCCCTTTTCGATGGTGATTTTGAATTTAAGCTCTCTTCACAATGGATAAAGGCGAGCACATCGCCGTTCTTCATGTCATATACATTGGCTATCCATGCAAAATTACCCGGGTAGTCACGGTCGGGGCGAAGATTGGGAAAAGACTCAATCTGTGCTCCCTTTGTGCAGATAAACTCCAGCGGCTCTTCAGCCGGACCTACTGAGACTGTCTGTCCCATTGGTGTTCTTGAACATGAACTGAACCATTTTATGTTCTCCTTTTCAATAATACCGTATATGCCGTTATCAAACTCCCTTATGCCTTGTAACTTCATCTGTTCATTTGTCACAACCACCTCAGCAGGTGATACAGTAAACTTCTGCGCATTGATGCCGGCAATCAGTGAGAATGCAAGCGTTGAAACAATAAATACTTTTCTCATTAGACTATAGGTTTTAATTAAGTTATTTTCTGGCCCATGGCGGAGTTCCATCCATATAGGGATTCTTCCGGAGTGTGTCATATTCAGGGTTGACGCAACGATCGATACCCCATTTCATGACAATAAAACGGAGTCCCTCAATATCCTCAGGATACTGGCCCTTATCATCAGTCTCCCTGATCCATGTATCAAGAATAGCCCGGTGCTCTTCCAGTATTTCCTTATATTCAGGGGTCTCCGATAGGTTTTTGATTTCATGAGGGTCATTTTCAATGTCATATAACTCCTCCACCGGTTTCTCAGGTTTCCAGTATATTGCCTGCACCTCATTCAGTTCCCCTTTCTCATACATATCTTTTACTGTCTTGAACTCAACCCTGGTATCGCGGTACTGAGGCTGCATGTAGGATCTTTCGGGGTGGAAATTACGGATATACTTGTACCTGTCACTCCGGACGGCTCTTATCCGGTCAATGGTAAAATCCATACGGTCACGCGTTCCAATGATATAGTCCCTGTGAAAATCTTTCGCGAACACATTCCGTCCTTCAACACCCTCAGGAATATCAAGCCCTGCAAGGGCTAATGCAGTTATTCCGAAATCTATGCCACTGACAAGATCGGATCGTTCAACGCCATGCTTTATTATCTCATGATCACCAAAATAAGAAACGATGAAAGGGACATGCAGACCGCCGTCATATAGGAATTGCTTGTGACGCAATCCCTCGTACCCATGGTCAGAGATGAAAAACACTATGGTGTTCCGGAGCAGGCCATCTTCCTCCAACTCTTTCAGTATCCTCTGAACATCATAATCTACCATCCTGACTGCGTCGTGATGAAGCGCCCAGTCTTTAAGAAGAAGCGGATGATCAGGCATATAAGGAAGCACCTCGGGTCTCATGGAATCCATCCTCTCTTCCGGAGGTAATACCTTCTGGTACTTTGATGACGGATTCTTGTACTGAAGAGCATATTTCCCTCCCTCAAGCTGGATCTGACCGAAGAATGGTTGTCCGGGCTTTCTTTCCGGGTCACGCCAGTGACCGCCTCCTACGAGAGTATACCAGTAATTGGTTTTAATTTCACCGCTGTAGAGCTCTTTGCGGTTGTACATGAAATTATAATCATCCTTGCCGTTGTTATAGGTATAGTAACCTGCCTCCCTGAATATTTCTGGAATTGTTCTCACATTGTCAGGTAACCAGATTGCCGTTTCAGCCGTCCGGGAACTGTGATGGTTGTGTACTCCAAGGGTGGTCGGCATATACCCGGTAATTATGGCTGACCTGGCTGCGGATGATACGGGAGTGGTTGCATAGGCATTCTTGAAAAGTACACCATTTTGGGCCAGCCTGTCAATGTTCGGCGTCTGGTTGAGTTCATACCCGTAGCTGCTGATCAGTGGACATATATCCTCTGCAAAGATCCAGAGTACATTGGGTCTCTCCTCTCCTGCTGATCTATTCTCAGCAGTATTACCGGTACTGCATGATGATATTGACATTAATGACAATGATGCAGCTCCTGCGGTGAGCGAATGAAACAGTGGTTTTATATTCATCTTCAGTTTGGAATAGAATACTACTTATCTTTATTTATATACAATATATTCAATCTGTCTTTTTTTAACTATTATCCACCGCATACCCTATTTTAAAGATGGATACCAGACTCTGGGAATCTCCCCTTCCAGGCGCTTCTTTATCTGTCCTATCCTGCGGTCAGATGAGATGTTGTTCCATTCGTGAGGGTCAGTCTGATGATCGTAAAACTCTTCGCTGCCATCAGGATAGCGGATATACCTGTAACGGCCGTCAGTAACACCAGAATAGTTTTCACCGAATGATGTAAGCACAGTTCTCCTAATCGCTTTCTCAGGGTTTTTTAATATAGATACCATACTTTCCCCGTCAAGAGTCTGAGCTGGTTGATCAAGTCCGCAATATTCTGCCAGAGTAGGATATATATCCACAAGGCTCACAGGTGTTTTGCAGATTGCTCCTTTGCCCTGTGGCATCCTGATAAACATAGGCACATAATCAGCCATATGCCATAAAGTGGATTTCTCCCAATGATTTTTTTCTCCACAGTGATAACCGTTGTCAGAAAAGACTATGACAATTGTGTTATCTGCATACTGACTTTTGTCAAGAGCTTCAATTACTCTCCCAACATTCCAGTCAGCAAAAGAGTTTGTTGCACAATAGCCCCAGATATATTTCTTCCACATCTCCGGGGTCGTTTCGCCTGAAATAATAAAGCGTTTCAGTTCGTCAGAAAGCTCCCTCCCCTGTTCCGGCACATCATCAAGATCATATTGTTTATATCCCTCGGGGAAGGTTATGTCCTCGACAGAGTACATGTCAAAAAATCTTTGCGGAGCGGTAAAAGGTGTATGTGGCCGCCACAGTCCATAGTACAGAAAGAATGGTTTATCATGGTCAGCCCTGAGAAATTCGACAGCTGCATCTCCATTAATGACATCAGGAAAATCCTGGTCAGGAAAAGCTTCTATGCCCCAGAATCTGCCGCTCAGCTGGTTCTCCGCCGAGGGGAAGGGGCCAAACCCTCCCTGGTATATTGGACGGTTATCAAACATTGCCTCTTCACGCTCCTTAGGAATTGGAGCATGAAATATCTTACCACGTCCCCATGTCTCATAACCGTTACGCTTAAAGTATTCAGGCAGTGCTTCGACAGTTGTGAGCACTTCTGACTCAACCCATGAGGTGGCCCCATTCCTGTAGTTACCGGTATTATGAGGGTACATTCCACTGAAAAATGCAGCCCTGGAGGGTGATGAAACAGGTGAAGCACAATACGAGTTTGTAAAAACAACCGATTGTTTCTTCAGTTTCTCAAAGTAGGGCATCTTAATGGGCGCGTATTGATCCAGTAAGCCATAACCATTCATATCATCAACACAGATCATGATGACATTGGGCTTCTCCTGTGCTGCAACACCCAAAGAGAAAAGTGCGCCCAGTCCTGCAACAGAGAACTCTAATATTGGCCTTTCCATGCTATTCGGGTCTTATCAATTACGGACTCTTCTGGTCCAATGGTAAACCTGCAAAAAATCTCACCCGTGATACGGTGAAGCCAGCGTCGGGAACCAGGTAAATGTCATGTTTCCCTTGAGCTTCTCTCAGGGAACACTCCACCAGCCCATTCCCATTTATATGGACTGTACCCAGGAGTTTCCCATCGGGCTGGTCTGTTCTAATCTCGACTTTCCCGGCTTGTGATACACCGGATGCTTCAAGGCTGAAATAATAATACCCTGAACCAAGATCAATGTTTCTGAACTGAATATACTTCCCCGCTATTAAGGTCCCCGCTTCATCCTTAATGTTAATTTCAAAAGGCTGCGTTACCCTTACTTCAGAGACACCCTCAACTGTCTGCCGGACAGGGATAATGGTCCCGTCATCATTATAGAAGATCTTATCAATACATACAGATCGTTGAGTCCAGGTACCCTCTTCCTTGAATTTATCCTGCCTCCATGATGAGAGAGCTGAATTATGATAAAAGAGGTAATCCTGGCCGTGAAACTCAACCACTCCTCCATGATTTGACTGGGTAAGTCTCCAGGGGACATACTCCCTGCCTGGGTAGACCGGGCCGTTTTTTATATTAACACCAAGCTCATAGTTCAGCACTCCGGCATATTTCATAGGCCCGTACGGGGAGTCTCCGGTGCAATAATCCAACTGTGATTTCTCTCGGTTAATATCATCGGGGTTATCAGGTGAGACAGGTTTATCATACCTGGTATGATAATTAAAATAATAGATACCCTTGCGCTTATGCATCCATGATGCCTCCATGAAGTTATTAACACCGAGCTCAAGGAATCTTGGGTTTTCAGCGAGGGTAATCATATCCTCATTCAAGCGGGCTACCTTTCGGGAGCCCCAATAAAGATAGTACCGTCCATCATCATCGCAGAAGATCGCCGGGTCAATGCCTGAAGTTCCCTCTATCCTATTGCTTATGACCTTAAACCTTTTATCAGGCGAGTCGCTCTGCGCGACGGCTATCCATGATTTTACTTTCTTATCCGGCATAATTACCCTTATAGGGAAGTAGAGATAATAGCTGCCCTTTGCATATATCATGTCAGGAGCCCATAATGCCCAGTCTTCTCCTTCCGGCTCATCAAGATCTGACAGATTCAGTATCTCTCCATGATCGGTCCAGTTAACCATATCTGCAGAAGAAAAGGTATGATAGGAATGCATTGTTGAATATCCCCCTCCTAGCTCACTGTCAACCGATGTCACCATCCATACGTTTCCGTCAGGCATTACTCTGGGAGCTGCGTCAGCAGTATACAAATGCGTTATCACCGGATTCCCGTAGGGATAGGAATTGTCAGTCAAAGTTTGTCCGCCACCCGGTTCACAACTTAAAAATGTCAACAGATAAGAGGCAAGAACAAACGATCGGGGATTTAATCTGTTCGAAACCATATTTTTATTCATTTGATGCTTCGTAGTTGTTCGAATAGTCAATCTTGATTCCTTTCCTGATCATTGACTTCCTTTGTTTTTCTGCCTTCCTGAAGTCCCAGATAATGATACCATGACCAATACCTGTGGTTTCTCCAACCAGGGAATATTGAAAAGCCATATAACCACCGTCATCGCTTACTACGGGATTTGTGGCCCTGAACTTTAAACCTTCATTGAACCATGTTACCCTTTCCATATGGCCTGACCCGTCAAGTTCAAGCTTATAAAGGTCTATATAATCCCAGGTTGTCCTTTCTCCCCTTTTCGGATGGTGCCGTGTGCTTTCAACCAGGATGGATTTTCCATCAGGAAAGATTCCTTCAGGTTCATCATATCGGTCAGGCCGGAGGGAATAATTTACAATCTTCCTTGTCTCCAGATCAATCCCCATGACCTCTGCCTCATATTCAACAGCCGGGAAATGAGCGTTAAAGATCAGCTCCTTATCATACGGCGGCCTGAAATTCTGTGTTTCCAGGTTCCAGTTCCTGACAGCGCCGGGAAGGTCGGAGGGACGTACCAGAGTGTCAACACTCTCAAGCATTGGTATCCCATCCTTATAAATAATTTCTGCCATGTAAATATCATCCACAGTCCAGGCGATCTTCATCTGCTTTCTCGAACAAGTAGGGCCTTCTTTACAGAAGACTCCAAGTGGTGTTGGCGGCCCGGAAAGATCGCTTTTAAGCACCCATAGCTCTGCCTGCTCAGGCATTCTGCTTTTCCATGGATCATTTACATCAAATGTTCTTGAACCTGATAATAAAATATCCCCGTTTGCCAGGTACAAAGCCCTCACAAATCCTTCATGGAAAAAGTGATGGGTAAGAGGTCTGAGCTTACCTGTCTCAATTTCAACCTCAAATACATCACCAAAAGTTCTTTCAAGGAAAATAAGCTTCCTGCCATCATGTGACCAGTCACACCTCTCACCAAAAGTTGTTACGATCTTAATATGTGGCGGCAGTGGGTCAATGGGTGAGCTGCTGCTTATGTGCAATTGCCCGGCTGCATGGTCAGCCCCATTCAGTAGAATAGTCAGGGTTAATATCAGAATCCTGTTGTTCATCATTGTTTTACCTATTTAATTCATTTTCTGCAATTATCAGGTCTTTCCTGACATCATCCTTTAGTGCTTCCCAGTCAATGGTTCTGGTTTTTGCCATAAACTGAGGCATGTAATTACGTGTAGCTGCCCCGGCATATTTCTCCCACATCTCAATAGCCCCCTTCAACTCTTCCGTGGCGAGATCTTTTCCTTCAGAGTTGACTCCCTGCCTGTATGACTGAAGGTAATAGGCACCGCGTATTTTCTTAGCATAGTATTTTCCCATAAATGCCCATGATTTAAGGTCATATAACACCTCGTCATAACTGTTGGAAATTTCTCCTTCCATGGGCCATTCTGAGTCCAGGAAGGCAAGTACTTCCGTTGCACACGAATCGAGGGAAGATGCAACCTGAAGAGGAGTTATACCGGTCACCTCCGTGCCATTTTTAATCTTCTCAATATACTCTGACACACCAAGTATGCCAGAACCTTCCATCGGTGGCTTACTGATGAAGTCTTCGACCGTGTGGAATCCCTGTCTCAGGTCAAGACAGCCTTCCACCGCCCACATAAAATCCCAGTCATGCCAGTGGAACCTTGTAACCATTGAAGGAATGCGTGAGGCAGTGCTCCAGGCTTTGTAGAGTCCCTCAATATCAGCTCCGGGGTATTTAAGCTTTAAAAGCCCTCTTAACCTGTCAGCCGATAGATCCGGATCATAACCCATCCTGCCCCATAGCATGAAGTTATACCAGTGTTTATCTATTTCCAGCTCGCGAGGATCGGACGGATTCCTGCTGATAAACTCCCGTCCCCAGACATACCCATCTGACCCCATGTAATAACCGGCGGTAACTTCCGCTGGAGGAATGTTCTTAATAAACTCTGAAGCATACTCAGGGTCGCCCCAGCGGAAGTGGAAGATATCATCATTCCGAACATTCCACCAGCTCTTCAGTCCATATTTCTTAATTTCTGAGATATATTCATCAGCCCACCGGGGTGCAGGGGTTGCATACATCCTTGCACGGGCGTACTTGAAGCTCAGATCAATCTGATCTGGATATTTTGATATGAAATCATTCACCATCTTGTCAACCCCGCTCTGCCAGTGACGGTGGATAAATTTCACTTCCCTGTCAGGCTGTATCTTTTT
Organism: Bacteroidales bacterium; assembly: GCA_025455395.1. Taxonomy (GTDB): domain Bacteria; phylum Bacteroidota; class Bacteroidia; order Bacteroidales; family VadinHA17; genus SR-FBR-E99. Next base: position 10,791 of record JALOMO010000004.1, on the reverse strand, counting down.
GGCATCAAGGATTCCTTCACCATATGTTTTCCACAACCATTTCTCCCTGTCATATTCATCGTTTCGGTCTTCCATGTTTTCACCTGCTGTAATTCCGATTCCTGCCAGATCCGGGTAGGTGATTATGAATTGTTTGACCGCTTCCCTCAGATAGACAATTGTATTCGGATTTTCCTGGTCATTATTGATTCCATATTTGCCTTCACTCCCCTTCTTGTTTTCCTGTTCCCTGTACCATCCCGGAGGAGCAAGGCTGTTCATCCAGATATTCCAGGTAATAAAATAAACGTCAACACCCCTGCCACGTGCATATTTCATCACATCCTGCCAGAACAGAATCTTTTCATCTATTGTCATCTGCTTCAACACCACCAGGTTATCAGTGACTTCCTTTGAGACACCGCATCCGGCAATGAATTTGGCCACCGGCTCATCCGGTCTGTCCGTATCAAGCGGGAAGCTTGTTCCGCATACATCTTCAAGTGATACGCCCGGATATTTGTCAAGTCTGACCATTGAGGGGAAAGGGTGTGGATTCCAAAGGGTAAGCACGTTGTACCTGTTCCTTGCCATCATATCGAGATAGGCTTTCCAGAAGTCAATATTCCACATTTCTGCAATGTTCTTCTGTGCAGCATCCCCGGCATCCTGATAGCTTGGAGTACGGATATCAAGAGGGACATTGAATTTCAAACCCCTCTGACTGATATAAGGCGCGCCGGTAACAGGTTCGCGCAACCGGGGAATGCGGCCTTCAATAATAATAAGCTCTGCCAGCTCCAGCCCTCCATACATCAGTCCGGTGTTGTCTCCTCCGGCAATTTCAATAACCTTTCCTGGCCGGGCTGAGATACGGTAAGCCTGCTCTCCGAGAGAGGAGTCGGCTACAAATCTGAACCTGTGGGTTATTTTCAGGGGAGAATGTTTAAGAGAGGATTCTATCTCAGATATCGCGAATTCAACCTGTGGGCAGGGCTTCCCTGCATCATAAGAGAATACTTCCTCCCCTGATTTCCCGTTGCATGCAGATAAAAGCAGTACAGATAATAATATTGAGCAATTCTTCATGAATTTCATATAGATCATTTTGTTATGTTTAATACAATACGCCGGTAATCGAAGAGTGGTATGATTTCATTCTGATCTGATACTTCAAGGATTATATGAATCTGCCCCTCAGGTGCATCCAGGGGTACTGTAAAGGTTGCCTTTGGACTTAAAGCATCCGTAATCTCTGATTTTACGATGATATTTCCTGCCTCAGGATATGTGTACCATCGGTATTGAAGGCTATCGCCGTCAGGATCAGAAGAGGCAGTGGCATCAAGTAAAATTTTTGTCCCTCCTTTTGCCTCTATGAACACAATGCCATCAGTTTTGTCTCCGTTAAATGCAGAGACCGGGTTATGGTTCGCCTCATTGTATGGTTTCAAACACCAGTCCATCCTCGCCTCAAAATCATTCTGGTATGCTCTTCTCCAGCGATAAATGGCGGTTCCCACTTCATTATAAACTTTACCTGTAATCGGATCTGTCCACTCATCCATAGCTTCACCATACATATAGAAAGGTTTAAAAGGATCTTCAGTGCCTTCCATCTGCCATATTTTCAGCTGGTCAGCAGTGATATTCTCTTTTCTGACGCTATCAAAGCGGCCACCCCACCCGCCCCATGTCATCTCTTCAGCCACATAAAGGCCATGGTTAACGTGCCCTATCCAGGTGCTTGTACCTCCACCTTCGAGCGTACTGTAGGTTGACGGGTCTTTCCATTTCATCCTGTCAGGGTAGAGTTCTCCGAGCGGACCATGATCATTCTGGATATTCTTACGAGCCCAAATGTGCTGTCCCATGCCCGGATACATCGTTGAATCCCATGTAACAGGACCATTGTTGCTGATAAAACTGAATACCTGTGATTGACTTCGCTGGTAATGGATCTCCGGAAAATTATAGGCTATCCAGGCACCTGCATCATCCTGTCCGGCATCATCATAAACCCTTAACTTTTCTGTCAGCTGCCTGAACCTTTGCTGATCATATGATGCCCTCAAATCAAACAGAGCCTGGGCAAGACAATTCGCACCGGCATTTATGCAAATATACAATGGCCTGGGATCATCGCTCAATAATGCGTTGACAATGAGCTGTGAGCCAGTTGTGGATTTTCCTTCACCCACATCTGACATTCCAAAGCCGGAAGGCCCCTGTCCAACCCGTTCCAGAAGGTATCCGGCAGTTGGCCAGCCATCTTCATGTAAAGAAAGATTTTCCCTGACATCTTCATAGGCATCAATAAACTTAACGATCTCCTCAGGATGGACATCATTACGTGCAGGGATAGTGTCATTACGCCCTTTATATTGATGGCATGATGAAACAGCTATCAACCCTTCGATATCAAATTTATTGGCATACATAAGAAGACGCACCATCGTTTGAGAATCATCTGCCTCGTTAAGCATGTCAGTAAGGACAATGACGCGACTTTTTGGAGTTTCTTTTGTCTCTATTACCTGCTTCTGCTCACTGCATGAGAATAATAGAATCACTATCATGAACACCATGCATGCGGAAATTGATTTGATTTTCATATAAGTAACTTGAGATTTTGATTTATTGATTTTTTGATTTCATTTTCTCCTTTAAAAGCTCCATGTATACACCGCCTACAACCGAGCGCGCAACAAACCCTCTCATCTCTCCCGTTGTTGTCCAGTACCAGTCAGTCATTGGCACGCGGTCAGGTGTCTCATCCAGAAAATTATAAACAGGGCTGACAAGTTGTCTAAAATCCTCTTCAGTACCTGCCATGGAAGCGGTCCACAGAATCCAGTCAATCTTTGTGTATGTTGAACGGTTATCGAGTGGTAAGCCATATCGGTTCTGGACCTTTAAATAGTGCTTAATTTCCTTACTGATGACATCATCGGGTATAAGACTGAATCCCAGCACCTCATCCCACACCATGTTATACTTTTGTGACCATGTGCCCGGCTTATCGAATGCAAGCCTGTAATGATCGCCGTCATCTGCTTCCCTGATCCAGTTTTTCATCATCTTCTCAGCTTCTGACCTGTATTCAATGGCAGCCTCTTTATGTCCAAGCATATCGCTAAGAGATGCATAGGAGGCAATGCCCATTATAGCTTTTACAGATAGGTTGGCGTTGTGGGCAAGGTGACCGGCAAAATCATCTGTACACAACTGGTTGTCAGGATTAAATCCTTTTTCCCTGAGATATTCAGCCCACTTTGTAATGGTTTGCCAATACTTCCCGGCATACTCAGCATCGCCTTCGGTACAGGCTATTGCATAGGCCAGTATAAGCATATTACCACATTCCTCTACAGGCATCTGCCTCTCTTCTGTCAGCTCACCTCCACCATATTTCTGGCCATTACCCAGTGGATATTTGCCAATATCATGCGGTGCATAAGGCCATGGCCAGCGCCCTGACTCAGCATAATCAAAGATGGGGGTGGTCTGTGCTTTTAGCAGCTCAGGGTTGAGATAAAGGAAGAAGGGTGAGGCAGGATAAAATACATCCACTGTGCCCATTGAACCGTTGCTGAAATTTTCCTTTGAGAAGCAGAGGGGCTGGCCTGATTCATCCATGACGACCTTATGAGCTGCCATGCACTGGCGGTGTGCCAGGATGCATATACTGGCATACTTCTCCCCGCCAGCAGATTCTGCCCGTACTGCCATATTATTGTCATATTTATTACATCGGGCTTTCAAATCATTATACTCCTTTTCAGCAACTGCAAGTAGTTCGTCTATGCCCGTGAACTTCTTTTTCCAGTATCCCTCCAGTTGCCTGCCGAAATACTCAACAGAAAAAATATCATCATAAGCAAGCAGAACATGCCTCTCCTTCTTCTCTCCAACAGAGATATCTGCAGGGATCTCAAAAGAAAGAACAGGATTGAGATCAGCAACTCGTCCTCCAGTTTCTGTTGTGGAGGTAAATGGCAGTTTTTCCCCTTCAGTAAAGGCAGCAGAGGCTGTTTCACCTCTTCCGGCATAAGCGGAGCCAATATCGGTGCCGGGAGCAGCTGCGTAAAGATAACCCCAGTCAATACGGACATCGTCTCCACTCTTCTTCAGAATCTCCTGTGACTGAGTGCCGATCTTAAGTACTTCAAGACCTCCAGCCTGCCGATGATCCCAGACCACCTGCTGTGATCTGTTGTCAACGCATGCGAGACCTGAAATCTCAAAGTACAAGTCCGCTTTGTGAGGCTTGCCGTCTTCGGACCTTATCTCCCATGTGACATATGTTACCGGGCGGGTAACAAGGTCAATATCCTCAACAATAAGTGGAGACATGAATGTCATCTCAATGCCGATACCATCCTGCGTAAACGAAAAAGTTGTCTGTGTTGCCGTAACAGTTGCACCCGTTGACAGAGCTGCTGGAACATAGGCAGGCAGTTTGCCCATAAGACGGTATACTTTGCCATCAATGCGCACCATGCTTCTTACCGGCATCGGCTTGTTTGTCCAGTGTGTCGCGTCGACTTCCGTCGGGTTCTCGTCAGATATCCAGATGCTGAAATATGGATCATGCGTTATCAGAGGGTAAGACGGGGCCCTTAATTCTTTCACCTGTGAGAATATGTCAGGTATAAATATTAAAAGCAGAGCAATTATGGGAAGATATCTTTTCATATTATCTGACTTTTAATCACTCATTGATTGGTTGGCAATACTTATATCTTCAAGAACCCAGCTATAAATCTTCTCCCAGTCCACATCCCCGACTCTGTTTGTCCAGAAAGGGTTTTTGTAACTCTTTTCTGAAAGTTCCGTATATAATTTGAAGTAAGATGCAGCTTGAGTAAGCTCCTCTACGGCACGCTTTTGGTTCTCCATCTTCATTGTGTCGATAGTTCGGTATTTATGCAGTTCGGCTGCACCCATAATTTTATGTGCATAATATTTACCAAGAAATGCCATTGCCTTTATATCAGTAACCAGGGACGCCAGTTCCCGGTTCTCTCCTGAACGGATGGTTTCGAGAACTGCAAGTGCCCTGTCAGAATGCTCATGTAGCATTGCCGATACCTCAGGAGGGGTAATACTATCCGTCGATAATCCGGACTTTATCATATTAACATATGCGGGAATTGACTGATTCCTTGTCCCCGGGTGAGGTGCCAGGGAGATGAACCGGTTCACATCATGGAAGCCGGTTTCATTCCGGGCGAAGCCTTTAAGGCTTTTACATGCTTCGATATACCACTGAAAATCGAGAGCTCCCCAGTGAAAACCCGTGGTCAGGGGATATATCATTGATGCATCCTGCCAGGCTGTAAAAAGTCTTTCGGGATCAGCTTCAGGGTATCTGGCAGACAGCATGCCCCTGAATACATCGTTGCTTAAATCAGGATTATACCCAAGTCTTCCCCAAAGCATCCAGTGGTACCAGTGCTTCTCAATCTCAAGCTGGCCAGCATCTGCAGCATCCTTTATAAGGAACTCCCTTCCCCATATCCACTGATCTGAGCCGTAATAGAAGCCTGCGGTTACATCATAAGGTATGTTCTTAATAAATTCACGGACATAATCCGGGGCTCCCCACCGGTAAAGATAGTTGTCATCATTGCGCAAAGTCCAGAGAGTCTTAAGATCACCCTCTGATTTGATCTCCTTTACAAAATTATTACTGAATGGCTGGATGGTTGAACTGAAGACATGTGCCTGTGCATATTTGAAACTGAAAATAAACCTGATGTCAGGATTGTCTGTCAATGGTTTGAACTTACGGGCTATCTCAAGCGCGCCTGTCTGGTGCTGACGGTGAATTAAAGTTATTTTCCTGCCCGGCTCCTCAGCAAGGGCATCAAGCACCCCGAGACCAAATGTGTTGTAAGCCCACTCTTCCTTCTCATCCGGCGTGGCCTTACCGAAATTCTCGCCTGTGGTAAGTCCTATGCCCTTCAGGTCAGGATATGTAAGAATCAACTCCTTTACACTCTTCCTGAAGTAATCAATCGTGACAGGATTTTTGTAATCATCTGTTATCCCGTACTTGTCTTGGGCCCCGTATACAAAGACATTCCATGTAATTATGAAGAAATCAACATTTCGCTCCTTGCCGTATTGCATGACACTGCGCCAGAATTCTATCTTCTCATCTATGTTCATTTTTTTCATTACTTCGGCATTTTTGAGAATTTCCGGAGTACAGAATCCAAGACCTTCGAGAGGGTAAAACTCTTTCCATTCTGTTGTTGAGCGTTGGACATCATCAAGAGCCACATCGGGATACTCAGGAACTTTTACCATTGAAGGGAAAGGGTGAAGATTCCATAGTGATATGAGGTTGTAACGGTTCCTAGCCAGGTTATCAATATATGCTTTCCAGAATTCGATGTCCCACATATTGCTGATGTTTTGCTGGGCCGCGTCACTTACATCCGTATAGCTCGGAGTCCTTACATCAAGTGGCAAATTGAACTTCGTACCCCTTGTTTTCATATAGGGGTTTTGCATTGTTTCCGTAACACCTGCAAGTCCTTTCTGACTCACCTGTTCTGCCAGCTCGAGTGTGCCGTACATTAATCCGGGTTCATCGTACCCTATTACATATATTTGTCGTCCAACCCTGTTGCTATTAACAACAATGGAGAATCCCTCCTCCCCCAACCCTTTCAATTTGTCTTCCTGGTTTGTGAGCCCATGGATTGTATTTGCATCGCTGAGGAGCAACAGGGCAATCTTTACCCCGGACTTGCTATGAATAATATCTTCAGGGACAAATCTCTGAATATTCCCATCACCCATCACTTTACAAAGCTCTGACAAGGCAAAATCTATCTGTGGCGTGGAATTAAAAAAGACCTCAGTTTTTTGTGTAAACGCACAGGAAGCGGCGATCAGGAATATTGCAGAAAATGACAGGTGTATAGGTAACTTCCTCCTCATGCTTTAGTCTCTTTATTGTTATTATTCATCGGGAGGTAATCGATTCAGCATACTCCAGGGCTCCCGTTAAACCGTTATAATAGCGGAAAATAACCTGTGGTTTTTCATAAGCAATATACCGTGTCCCATCTGGCTCCGTAGGGCTGTTAAGTACATTATTGACCTGTACTATACAGAAGTGCGGATGGAGCAGCTTCTGATTCGGCGTATCATTCAGGAACCATGTAGACCACCTGATATTACAGTCTCTGTCGAATGACCTGTAGGGACCTGTTGCCGGCCGGCCGCCTTCATTCATATAATTATGATTCCTCGAATTCCTTGGACCTGATGCAAATTCCCAGACATTATCTGTTATGCTGATGGCGAAACTGTTATGAAGATCTCCCGTCAGAATAAATACCGGAGCCTCTTTCGTGTCGAAAGAACTGATCAGCTCTTCCCGCTCAGACAGAAACGCCGTCCATGCATCATCCTTAAAATCTACAATCTTCTCACCTCCTGATAAATGTGGAATCATGAAATTTACGCTCGAGACTACGAAGATGAAATCAGAAGTGCTTTTATCAATCTCCTCAAGAAGCCATTTTTTTTGGGGCTCACCTATCATCGACTTATCAGGATTTGCCCTGTCAAGATGATCGTGAAGATCTCTGGAAGACCTTGTGTCCAAAAAGAAAAAATCACAGTTGGCAACCGACTTTTTGAAATAAGAGTGCCGGCCGATTGAGTAGGAAGCAAAGCCGTCAGCTTTGGCCGGTGGTGTGATCTCCAACCTGTTGTCATCAATGACTCTGACAATATCATATACTCCTGCATTGAGATCTCCCGGTACTGTATCAAGGCTGGTCCTGTTAACACCTGCTGTTGCAGTACCCCAGTGAATGTGCAGATTAATCTGTTGTTCCCGATCCATAGAAGTAAAGCTGGCAGATGAATCCACCAGGAGCGTGCTGCCAGCCTCCAGGGAGGCTCTGCCAAACCTGATAGGCTCAGTGAAACTGACAGGATTACTCCAGGCCAGGTAGTCATACCAGGCTTTCTCACCAATATCCCTGAACACAGTCCTGCGACTGACGTATCCTGTCTCACCACATGCAATTACATCATTAAGAATCTCATGATCATCTATTGTATAAAAACAGGGAATTATCCGGTGAAATTCCGCAAGGTTGTCTCCCCGTTCCATATAACCCTTATAATTCTGCCAGACACCTGAAACGGAGGGGGCCAGCTTCATTATCTCCGGTATCTCCAATGAATCTGTTCCGGTCTGTTCACACCATTGTGCAACAGTATATTCTCGATCCTCCTCATAAAGCCAGTCACCATTCTGTATCGAAAAAGAAATTTCGTCAGCAAACTTGTCGATAATTGTCCTGAAGGTCGGTAAAGCTGTTCCCAGCCCGTCATTTTTAGCCTGGTTATTGCCACAGGCAAACTCAAATGAAAAATTGAAAAGACCTTCCGGATTTAGCTTCTCATCCTTGTAAAGTGATGTATCAGGAAGAGTTCTGAAAGTACCACCAGGGAATGCCTTGCCATCTGTAACAGGTTCATAATAATACTTCGTAGCCGGGTTAAGGCCTTTAATAATAACCCAACCTGTATTGTCATTTTCAGGCAATGCAATTACTTCATCGGAGAGAGATGTCATCTCACCAGGTGAAAGCCCATACTTAATCCTGAAAACACCAGGTTTTGAAGTTCTTGCCCAGACAGCAACAGATTCCGAATCTATCCTTCCGAGCAGCGGACCGTGAGTAACCCTGATGCCATTATCTGAATTACTGCACTGTACCATTACAAATAATATTAATATCAATCCGGCTTTTCTCATAAGTACACTCCCCCTTTTTTCACTGAATAATCAAAGAGTCATTTTCTCCTGAAAACAGCAACAAATCCACCGTTATCGGCCATTGTTACCTTTATCGTTTCTCCCGCCCTGCAATCTCTTTTACTGCAGGCGATATCTTTCGGTTCCTTATTTGATTTTTTTGTATCAGACCATAGTTCAGCAACATAGCTGCCTTCAGGAAGAAAATCGAGCCTAAGGTCAACAGTTTTCCCGATGCTGTTATTCATTACTCCCACGAACCACTCATCACCGCTGCGTTTTGCAATGGCGACATACTCCCCCGGATAACCTCCGAGAAATCTGGTATCATCCCACACTGTCGGAACGATCTTCAGGAAATCTGTGCCCGGTTGCCCGAGGATATTGTCAGGATGGTCACAGACGACTGTAAGGGGACTCTCATATATTACGAATTTAGAGAGCTCTGCTGCGCGGGTATTCCACACTAGTGCAGGGGTCTGCTGCTGCCATTTATCTCTTGTCACATTCAGGAATCCCCCCGGGGTATAATCCATCTGCCCCGCAAGCATTCTGGTAAATGCAAGCTTTACATTATGCTCAGGGTTCATTTTGTCTGAGAACTTGTAGTATTCATTCCCCATCACACCTTCACGTGTAATCATATTGGGCCATGTACGAATGATTCCGTCAGGTTTATAGGCACCATGGAAATCGACAAGGAGATGGTTTTCTGCGGCACATTTGATAATATCATGATACCAGTTTACCATTTGCTGGTCATCACGATCCATAAAATCAATTTTAACACCGGCAAGGCCCCATTCCCTGTAAATGGGGAATGCCTTTTTAAAGGCTGAATTACGGTTGACGTCATTTGAATAGAGCCAGACAATTATTTTCACATTTTTCGAACGGGCATATTCAATGATCTCAGGCATGCTTATCTGGGGGGCCCACTTTGTTATATCCGCATCTGGTGAATTGAACTTCCCATACCACTGCCAGTCAACAAGCATATATGGCCAGCCCATTTCCGATGCGAGGTCAATGTATTGTTTTATGACAGGCATTTCCATTTTTACCTCACCGCTCCACCAGTGATCCCAGGCGCTGATTCCAGGTTTGATCCATGAAGGATCATTTATGGCACAAGGATCATTTAAATTCTGGATTATTTCAGACTCAATGAGTCTTCCCGGTGAATCTCCGATCATGATAACCCTCCAGGGGGAATATACCTCATCACTGAATCTGACTTTCACCCCCTCCTCTGTCTCTCCCGGAAGTGGCACAAGCTTGGTGGTAAGCTGTGATCCGGTGCCATTTGTGCCAATGTAAAAAGCAGCATAATTATCGATCTTTGCTTCAGTAATTGCAACCCAACAGCTATCACCATAATCCATCAGGAATGGCATCCCTGCAATGGTCTTTTCATTTACATAACTCAGGGGATGTTCAAAAAATTCTGCCTCATTATTTGATGAATAGCCTTTATATTCAACGACCCATGCTTTGGGATCACCGGGAATGTGAAAGGTTGTTACCTCACGTGTTATCTCCCTGTCTCCTATTTTCCCGGCTCTCGGGAGTTTGTACCTGAAGGCTGTGCCATCATCATATACCCGGACCCAGAGGTCGAAATCCCTCCTGAGACCAACACTCTCCTTAAATACAAGGTGAAATTCGTTGTACTTATCTGTCACCTCGGCATGTTTTGACTTAACTACCGGAATCCACTTCTCATTTACACTTTTCAGTTCCTGGCTTATAACAGAGAAGTTGCCCCTCATCGGCTCTTCTCCCTTAAACTCAAAACCAAGTGCCGACTTAAGAATTATATCCCTCCCATCAAACTGTACAGAATAGGTAAGCAATTCCCCGTTATTTATATTGACTTTGATCCTTCCGTCAGGTGACTCCAGGGTAAAATTCTGCGCAAAGGTCAGATAAGAACATCCTGATAACATAATTATTAAGAACAACTTAGGCTTAAACATGACATTTGATTTTTTTTTGTCCAACAGGCTATATTC
>JALOMO010000154.1 GCA_025455395.1 Bacteroidales bacterium | reverse complement strand
CACTGCCATGGCAAAGAGGGAGCAATGGTGGCTGTTTGCCCCGGCACCCGGAAATGGGATCACTCTCGATGATGGTACACTGGTGATGCCGACACAGGGGCGGAATGAAGATGGCCTCTTTTTCTCCAATATTACCTGGAGCAAGGATGGCGGAAAAACCTGGGTTGCCAGCAATCCGGCATTTTTTGAGGTAAACGAATGTGCAGTTGCTCAGTTGTCAGACGGATCCATCATGCTTAACACCCGTTATTACAATCCCTCTGAGCGCGGGAACAGGGTTGTGGTGGTTACTCATGATCTCGGGGAAACATGGACTGAACACCCCACCTCAAGGAACACACTTCCTGAACCTGTATGCATGGGCTCCCTGCACAAGCATGTCTACACTGTGGATGGAGAAAAAAGATCTGTACTGCTCTTTTCAAATCCAAACGTAAGCAAAAATCCCAGGATGAAGACCACCATCAAGGTTAGTTTCGACGAGGGAATGACATGGCCTGAGAAATACTGGATGCTACTTGACGAAGGATATAACCGGGGGTATTCATGCCTGACATCAATTGATGAGAATACCATCGGGATCATTTACGAAGGAAGCACCGCCGATATGACCTTTGAAAGCATTCCGCTTGGCGAACTGATTGATAAGTAGCATATAATAAGCAGATTGACAACTTGATACAGGATAATAAACTGGATATGAGAAAACCAATAATTACGTCGCTATGGATACTGTTTGTCCTGACGGTTACCATCTCTGGTGAAAGTTTGTTTTCCCAGCCTGAATACTCCAAGGAAAACCTTCCTGTTCTCAGGTATACCGCCAATGATGACCCCATTAACTTTAAATATGACCTCCTTAAAAACGCTGAAAAAACCATTCTGTACAGAGGAAACCCGGAGTCTGCCAGATGGAATCACCATACCATGATTACCTTTCATGACGGGGTTTTATATGCGAGCTGGGATCAGCAGGCACGTGATGAGAATGCTTCAGGCCAGCATGGACTGATAAGAAGATCATCAGACATGGGTAAAACCTGGACTGAAGTCGAGGAACTGTTTCCACCTCTTTCAAAGAATGTTCCGGCTGCTGATCCTTATCCTTACACCCGCTTCCAGACGAACAACGGATTTTTGGTTCTGGATGGAAAACTGTTTGCGATAACTGATGTAGCCGAATGGTCAGCAGCCGGGAAGGGAAAGATAGGCCCGCGCATTAAAATTGGGAGGATGGCGAGGCAACTTAATGCAGACGGGACAATGGGAGATATTTTCTGGTTGCTCGATAAAGCACCTCAGCCCGTTCCGGGATACCCGGCATACCCTCCCGGAGATCCATCAATTGTTAAAAGAATGAATGAATACCTGTCAGATCCCCTTACAGAACCACAGTTGCTGTTTGGAGTGAATGACTTTCCGGGGACAGAAGACAATCATTCAACAGGGGAGGGGCAGGCATGGCAGCTTGAAGACGGGACCTGGGTAAAGATGTTCCGTGATTCAGGACTGAAGGGGGCTTCAAGTGATGAAGAGGATGAGGCTTCCAAAAGCAGGAGAAACTATGCATGTTTCAGTTTTGATAACGGCAAGACCTGGACACCTGCCCGGAGAACCAGCTTCCCTGACGCTTGCGGAAGATCAACTTCAGGCAGGCTGCCGGGCGGAGATTATTATATTGTTAATGCCGGCTGGCCTCTTTCGAACAAGAAAGGGGGACGTTCCATTCAGACTCTTTCATTGTCTGACGATGGGCTGAATTTTGACCGCACAGTACTGCTTCAGTTCATAGCTCCGGAGAAGAGGTATGAAGGACGCAGCAAGGCTGCCGGTTTCCAGGCTCATTCGGTGGTCGCCGGTGATTATCTGTTCCTGCTGAACTCCATAAACAAGGAGGACATTCAGTTGATGAGGATACCCCTGAGTGAACTGGAATCATTTGATGAAATGCCATACTTTAAAAAATCATTGGCTGCGGCACAGCCAATATCGTCTCCACAAGATGAAAGACCAGTTGTTCGCTGGACAGCGTATGCCAGTGATGACATGAACTTTACTTACAATTTCCTGGAAAATACTGAGACAACTACTTTGCACCTCGGAACACCCGAAACAGGTACTTTCAACCATCATTCGCACATTACTTTTTTTAAGGGGGTCTTTTATGCCATATGGGATACCCAGGCCAAAGATGAACATGGACCGGGTCAGCATGGAATGATGAGGCGCTCAACTGACCGGGGCATGACGTGGACTCCCGTTGAGGAGCTCTTCCCGCCAATGGACAGATATATTCCCTCATCAGAGGCACTGACCGCGAACAGTTACAGGGGCCGCATACAGACCTCAAACGGATTTGCCGTGGTTGATGATATCCTGTATGCGATTACTGAAGTGGATGATCACAGGGGAACCAGCATAAGCAACAGAAAACGGTTTCATGCCGGACGCCTGTGCCGGTCAATCAATCCTGAGGGCGGCCTGAGTGAAATTTTCTGGCTGACTGACGTGGCACCTGAGCATGTTGAAGGTTTCCCGGCTTATCCGCCAGGTGATCCCGTCCTCGTAAAAAAATTAAATGAATATTTCCTTCAACCGGGAAATGAGATCCAGCTTGATTTTACATCTCCTGTTCCGGAATCTGATTCCTCAACCGACTCATGGACTCCATTTCCCATATCTGATGACAATCATCGTATGATTGAACAGGTTCCTTCATACAGGGCGAAAAATGGTACATGGGTGAGACTTTACCGCGATGCAGGACTTATTGAAGTAAGTATTCCTAAGGAGGGACCAAAAACTGAACTTGAAGAAAGCAAGAGCCGCAGGAATTATGCGTCCTATAGCTACGACAACTGTTCTACATGGAGCGTACCTTCCCGTACTTCATTCCCTGATGCATGTGCAAAGTCAAATGCAGGGAAACTACCTGACGGACAGGTATATGTTATAAACAACGTCCTGCCCCTTTCTACGAAAGACGGCGGCCGATCCCTGATTGCTATTTCCCTGTCAGCCGATGGACTGAATTTTGACCGGGTGGCAGTGATCCGGTTTATCGCACCGAAAATGCGGTATAGCGGCAGGGCCAAATCTATCGGGTTCCAGTATCCTCATTCAGTAATTGAAGGAGACAGTCTCTGGGTGATATATTCTGTCAACAAGGAGGACATTCAGGTAACGCGGATACCTCTTTCGGAACTGTATAAGATGAAGTCCATGTGATAATCAATGAATTAACGACCTATCTGAATTATCAATCAACTATTAGCCAATAATACATAACCTAAAACTATGAGACTTAATAAAACAGGTTTCTTTTCAATGCTGACAGCAGGCAGTATCTGCGGTTGCACCGGACCTTCGGCAGAAAACCAGGCTTCCGGGAAATATAACGTCCTCATCTTCACCGTTGATGACATGCGTGATTACGCAGGTTTTCTCAACAGTTATGAGGGAAAGGTATATACCCCAAATATGGACCGCCTGGCGGCACAGGGGGTTGCTTTTACAAATGCCCACGTTGCTGCAACGGTTTCCTGTCCTTCGAGAAATGCATTTATGACCGGATTAAGGCCTTCTACATCAGGTCTTTACAACAACGGCCAGTGGTGGAAGGCAGCCCTGCCGGATGTCGTGACCATGCCTCAGTATTTTAAGAATAATGGATACTACTCAGCGGGTGCAGGGAAGGTTTTTCACCATACTCCCGGAAACAATCCGCCATGCAGCTGGGATGAATTCCAGGACCAGGTATTTGATGATCCCTGGTATTTCCAGGACTGGTCACCCGAGAAGTACTGGCTTGATTTCGGCTACCGTGATCCCAAGGTGCCGATGCCTGAATGGAAACCTCTGAACGGGATACCAAAGATCGGTAATAACGACTGGGGCGCCATTCCGGGTAAGGAGGAGAAGGACTACGGAGATGTGCAGGTTGTTAATTATGCCCGCGAATTTCTTGCCAGGGACCATGAAAAGCCGTTTTTCCTTGCACTTGGTACTTACAGGCCTCATGTTCCTTTGCATGTTCCGCAAAAGTACTTCGATATGTATCCTTTGGACAGTATTGTCATGCCAGTCATTAAGGAAGATGACCTTGATGATGTTCCTGAGGAGGGCAGAAAGCTTGCAATGGATGGCAACAGTGCATTCGTCAAAATCAAGGAGTACGGGAAATATAAAGATGCATTGCAGGCATACCTTGCTTCCATAACTTTCGCCGATGCCCAGCTGGGTGCGGTGCTTGACCTGCTGGAGGATAGCAGATATGCAGACAATACAATAATCGTCTTCTGGTCTGATCACGGCTGGCATCACGGCACAAAGCAGCACTGGGCAAAGCAGACCCTCTGGGAAGAATGCACCCGCATCCCCTTTGTAATTAAGATTCCCGGAGCAAAGTATTCAGATAACACTTGCTCCAGGCCGGTTGATATGGTCAACGTTTTCCCGACCCTGGTCAGCCTGTGCGGATTACCTGTCAAGGATGGACTTGACGGGCATGATATGACTCCGCTGCTTGAGAATCCCCAGGCAGAATGGAAATATCCGGCCATAACTGAGATCAAGGTGGGTAATGTTGCCGTGCGAACTGAGAACTGGCGGTACATTCATTATCATGATGGCACACAAGAACTTTATGATAAAACAAGTGACGTAAATGACTGGTACAACCTGGCAGGTGATGAGAAGTATAAGGATGTTATTGAAAGCCACCAGAAATGGGTGCCGGCCTCATTCGCCAAACCTGTGCCGTCTAAAGAGAAGTATTATTTTGACCCGGGTACCTATACCTATATGGACCGCAAAACAGGTGTCATGGTTGATGGAAGAAAATAGTATTGTGAAGTTTTAATACCTGATAAGATGAGAAGAATTAACATAATAACAGGATCAGCTCCGGTTATATTTGGAGACATTGTAAGCAAGTCCAGGAGGTGCTTTGGAAGATTGTTCATGATGATGGTTCTGGCGGCAATAAACTACTCTTGCACTTTGGAAAAGAATCCTGTCGAGACTGCCACCAGGCAATTCCAGGTTCCGGCATTGAAATACAGGCACGATAATCCGATATTGCAGGTTAAACTGAATGTGCCTGCTGATGCCTCCCCACAAAGGGTGACGTCAATCACATTCAACACCGGTGGTACTGAAGATCTGTCCGATATAAAGGCAGTCAGGGTAATTTATATGGGCAAGGACTCCCTGTGGGTCAAGTATGAAAAACCTGCAAACAAAGCCGGGAATGTTGTTGACCCGGTATATCCCGATGATTTCATTCCGGGGCCATTGCATTATGCTGACAGGAAAATCATTGATGACTGGCGACCTGTTCAGTTCGGCGAAGATAAGCCTGCTGCTTCAAAGGTTACCTTCATGGGTGACCAGGAGCTTCTTCCCGGAGATAATTATTTCTGGCTGATGTAT
>JALOMO010000067.1 GCA_025455395.1 Bacteroidales bacterium | reverse complement strand
TCATCGGAGGATCAGTGATATCGACGCCTGCCGCTCTCCTGGACGCCCTCAAGAGAGACCAGTCAGCTGTAGGCTTCCTTCGACTGGCTGATATAACTGACCCCTCAAGCCAGAAGTTTATTCCCGGCATCAGGGTGATACCTGTAGATGTCAATCAAAATGGTATTTCAGACTATTTTGAGCAGTTTTATTCTGATTTCCACAGCTTTAGCAGGGGTGTCTATATCGGCAAGTATCCGAAAACTCTTTGCAACAATATATTTGCCGTCTCCATGTCACAGCCTATTAATGAACCGGTTACAGCTTTCTTAAGCTATATTCTTACCGATGGTCAGCCCCAGGTGGCAATGAGCGGCTATACTCCACTTGCTGAGGGTGAGGGCCGTGTGAGGTCTGCAGCGCTGGTATCAGAAAAGAATGTCGTTGCCGTCACTTCTTCCGGAGCAGAACCATTAAGGGCAGCAATTTGGATTGTGGCCTTTATAATTACGTTGTCTGTCTTTACATATATAGTATATAGGTTTGCAAGGCAACGCAATTCATCAGATGTTGTTCCTGAAGTAATACGAAATGAAGGGTTCAGTGAAAAAACGCTCGTGATACCGGCAGGCCTTCTCTTTGATAAAAGCCATACATGGGCCTTTATGGAAAAGGACGGATCGGTTCGCGTTGGTATTGATGATTTTCTGCAACACCTTACCGGATCAATAACGCGTCTCCGCATGAAGTCACCTGGTGAAAAGGTCAGGAAGGGTGATCATATCATTTCATTGATACAGAAGGGCAAGCAGCTTGAAATAAGCTCACCTGTAAGTGGTACCATAAGGGCAATCAATGAAGCGCTTGTCGGCAATCCATCTGCCATAAACAATGCACCCTACAATGAGGGATGGGTATATATTATTGATCCGGATAACTGGCTTAAGGAGTCACGCATCATGAACATGGCCGGCAGGTATACCGAATGGATAAGAGGTGAATTTACACGCATGAAAGATTTCATTGCCTCACTCCCGGGTGTTAATGAAGTCAGACTTGCACATGTCGTTCTTCAGGACGGCGGTGAGCTCAGGGAAGGGTTGATGGAAGAGTTTGGCCCCGAAGTATGGGAAGAATTCCAACTAAGATTCATTGACAGTGCTAAATGACACCAGGATTGTAATAGAAATTCAACCGAATACCCACCATTTTAAATACCGCATTATGAGTATTGACAGAAGAGATTTTTTCAAAGTACTGGGTGTCACCGGGGTAACGCTTGCCACCGGGAAGCGTCTGGGTGCCGCACCGGGCATGGAGAGCAGACAGGAGTTTTATGGAATGCTTTATGACTCCACCCGCTGCGCAGGCTGCCAGGGATGTGAATTTGCCTGTGCTGAGGCCAACGGACTTCCCACACCTGACCTGCAGGACCTGCCTGTTGCGGGCATTGAACGCAAAGCAAACGAGACACGTCGGACAGTTATCAATGCCTACAGCACAAGCAAAGGAGAGATGTACCTCAAAAGACAATGTATGCATTGTAACGACCCTGCCTGTGCTGCAGCATGTCTCACCAGGGCAATGTACAAGACCCACGACGGATCTGTCATCTGGCGAGGAGACAAATGCATGGGATGCCGGTACTGCATGGTATCCTGCCCGTTTGATGTCCCAAAATTTGAGTATTTCAGCGCAAATCCAAAGATCGAGAAGTGCGATATGTGCTATGAGAGAATTAAAGAAGGAAAGATGCCGGCCTGTGCAGAGAACTGTCCGACCGAAGCCATCATTTTCGGTAAACGGCGGGAACTGCTGGCAATAGCTCGAAAGAGAATTCATGATAATCCGGGCACCTACTATGACCACATATACGGCGAGCATGAAGCCGGCGGAACCGGATTACTCTATCTTTCCGCCGTGCCATTCGAGGAACTGGGCTTGAAAACGACACTGCAGAAGTCATCCTATCCGGCACTGACAAAAGGATTCCTCTATGCCGTCCCGTCAATATTCGTACTCTGGCCGGCATTGCTGCTGGGACTTCAGCAGGCAACTAAAGACAATAACCATAATGAAGAAGAAGACCATGAGTAACACTGATTATACACTGACCGGCAATACAACTTCTCTAAGCGCCTGGCAATTCCTAAGGGAAGAACTTAAGCCTAAAGGAAGGTGGCTGACCCCTTTTAACGTGATCTCACTGCCGATAATGTTAGCTGGCCTGATTCTTATTGTGATACGGTTCTGGAAAGGGATCGGTTCAATAACGAACCTGACACAGGAAGTGCCCTGGGGGCTATGGATCGGTTTTGACGTTGTAACAGGTGTCGCTTTTGCAGGCGGAGCCTATGTTATCACCTTCATGGTTTATATCCTTAACATGAAGCAGTATCATTCAATCGTGAGGGTTACCGTTCTTAATGGGTTCCTTGCATATGTATTCTATGCAGGTGCACTGCTGCTTGATCTTGGAAGACCATGGAATGTAATCAACCCTATCATCGGTAACAGTTTCGGCACCAGCTCCGTTCTTTTCCTTGTAGCCTGGCATTTCCTTCTATACATGATAGCTGAACTGATTGAGTTTTCGCCTGCAGTGGCAGAATGGCTGGGCGCAAGACGTGCCAGAAAGATACTTTCAGGCATGACACTCGGAGCTGTTATATTTGGCATCACACTCTCTACACTGCACCAGTCAGGACTCGGGGCGCTCTTCCTTATGGCAAAGGATAAGATACACCCGCTGTGGTACTCAGAGTTTATCCCGATAATGTTCTTCGTATCCAGCATTTTTGCAGGTCTTTCAATGGTGATATTCGAAGGTTCAGTGAGCCACAGGGTCTTCTCAGACCAGATAAGTGAAAAGAAACATATTGCCCACAACAAAATTCTGCATGGTCTTTCAAAGGTCTGTGCAGTAGCCCTCTTTGCATATTTCACACTCAATGTTCTTGTCTTCGTGCATGAGAAACGCTGGGGTCTTCTGAACAGCCCGATGGGATACTGGTACCTGACCGAGATGATTGGCTTTGTGCTACTTCCAATGGTACTTTTCTTTGTCAGCTACAGGAAGCAGAATATTCTGCTGATAAGAATTGCATCACTTGTCACAATGATAGGAATCATCATTAACAGACTTAATGTCACCGTTATAGGATTCAAATGGGATGCTGCACAGCATTATTATCCTTCATGGATGGAAATTACAGTAACACTTGCCGTGATTTTTACTGAGATATGGATATTCCGCTGGATAATAACGCGGATGCCGGTTCTCAGAGATTCACCGGCATGGGCTAAGGAGCAATCATAGGAGCAGTCATTATTGTATATATAGTAACAAAAAATAAATATCATGGATGGATTTACTTACTACAACCTGTTTGAGACAAAGGGTATAGAGTACATAATCATAATTGCATTCCTGCTTCTGATAATTCCTTTCTGGTCACTGATTAACAAGCCTCTCAGGCTAACGGACAAAATCAGGAGAAGTTTCAGTACTCTTACAGCTTCGATCCTGCGAGTGCCCCAGGGAGTCTTCTTCAGCGACAAACACACATGGACTCACCTGGAGAAATCAGGCAATGCCAGGGTCGGTATTGACGACCTCCTGTTGCATCTTACCGGAAGTGTGAATGTAACCCTGGTCAAAGAGCCCGGGGCAATTGTTTCCAAAGGCGAGGTCATCTCAGTGATTGACCACGAGGGGAAGAAACTGAATATTGTGTCACCTATATCAGGAGAGATATCCGGAGTCAATAGGAATCTGAACAATGAACTGCTTCATGAGGATCCCTACGGCAGAGGATGGCTGGTGAGCATAAAGCCAACCGACTGGAAATCTGAGATAAGCAGTTATCACATCGCATCCGATGCAACCGGATGGCTGGGTAGTGAGCTTGACAGATTCAAGGATTTCCTGGCTGTATCAGCAGGCAAATACACAAACGAGTCTGCTGCTGTATATATGCAGGACGGGGGTGAGCTTGTTGATTATCCACTCTCTTCCATGCCCGCAGAGGTGTGGTGCAACTTCGAAAGGGAATTCCTGAAATAATCTTTCCATAAAACAAATATCATTGCACAGATAGTTTATTCTTAGTAATTTGTTGAGATTTTAAACAACAGAGATAACCGGGCTTGTAATGGGCCCGGTCATTCCTGCTTCATTAAATAAGAGGGTTAAGTCAAACAGGACACCTTGTAACAATATGAGAAGAAAAACTATAAGTTTATCAAGATTAAGGAATTACCTGAAGCTCCGATCAACTATCTATGGACGGGTGGTAACAATTATCACTTTCGCGGCGGTAATTATTTTTGTTTTTCTCAGCATAATAATCCGAACAGTATATGTTAATTATTTCAACACCGTTTTGAGACAGAGTGGCAACAATATCGGTGCTATAGTTGAGGGCTCTTTATACCAGTCGATGCTTGAAAATGACAAGCGCACTCTGCACAGTACTCTTGACATTATCAATACCATGCCTGGCATTGAGGACGTCAATATGTATGATGAAACGGATAATCTCGTCTATTCATCGTTTCCAGGTGATTCGGAGAATCACAGCAATCCTGATTGTATTTCGTGCCATGATAACCTCAGCACCATGTTCTCAAGGAAAGAGAGAAGCTACATGATCATTGATGAAAAGAGTGACTGCAGTATGAATCCCGGTCAGGAGGGGCAAAGGCATCTGCTAATCAGAAGACCTATCCTTAATGAGTATTCATGCTACACTGCATCATGCCATGCTCATAGTGAGAATGAGGAGTTACTCGGATCTCTTATAATCAGAATGCCCCTTAATGATCTCGACAATGCACTCAGGAAGTCATCAGCGCAGTTTCTGTTGATGTCATTGCTGACAACAGCAATTATTGTTACAACACTTATATTCTTCACAAGGAGAAGGATCAAGGATCCGCTTAACAGCATTATAAAGGCCAGTGAAGCTGTATCAGACGGCGAGATGAATACAAGGCTGGAGATAAAACCTGACCTTCTTGATGACATGAAGAAGGTGTCACTTGCGTTCAACAATATGCTTGACAATATTGACAATGCCACAAATGAACTTGAAAACTGGTCAAGGCAGCTGGAGTACAAGGTGCAGAAAAAGTCAGAGGAACTATCTGAGGCTCAGAATGAGCTTATTAACGTTGAGAGGATTGCATCCCTTGGCAAACTGTCAGCATCAGTGGCGCATGAGATAAACAACCCCCTGTCCGGAATACTGGTCTATACCAAGCTGGTTTATAAGCAGCTCGATAACGGTGATATAACACCATTAAAAAAAGAAAACATCCTTAAGCAACTGAAACTTATTGAGAGTGAGACAAAAAGGTGCGGGGACATTGTGAAAGGTCTGCTGGATTTTTCAAGGAAGGACCAGGACGATTTTGAGGAGCATCATCTTGAAGAAATACTTCGAGGCACATATGAGTTCATGACACATCATATTAAAATAGCCAACATAAATTTCCTCACTGATTTCGGGGCCCGGTCAGATCTTATTTATTGCAGCCCCAACCAGATCAAACAGGCTTGCGTGGCATTGCTTGTCAACGCCTCTGAAGCTGTATCTGATAACGGTGAAATAGTGATACGAACCAGGAACACTGACGAGAACTACGTCAGGGTTGAGATAAGTGATAACGGTTCTGGCATTGCCCCTGAGGACATACACCATATTTTTGAACCTTTCTTCACCACCAAGCATGATGCCAGGGGCATTGGCCTGGGTTTAGCCATTGTTCACGGAATAGTGCAAAACCACAATGGCAAAATTGAGGTCGACTCAATTGTTGGTAAGGGGACCACAATCTCAATAATTTTACCTTTAAGAAAAGCATAAGTATAGTATTATGGCAGAAAAAATTTCCATACTGATCGTTGATGATGAGGAGTCAGTAAGAGATTCATTATTCAACTGGTTTGTTGAAGACGGTTATGACGTTGAATGTGCCGAAAATGCAAAGAAAGCACTTCTCCTTCTCGAGTCCAGACAATTCGATATTGTACTGGCGGATATTAAGATGCCAGGGATGGACGGTATGGAGATGCATCGCCGGATACGGGCGTTAAACAAAGAAACCATAGTCATAATCATGACTGCCTTTGCATCTGTTGATACAGCTGTTCAGGCACTTAAAGACGGTGCATATGATTACGTCACAAAGCCGTTTGACCCTGATGACTTGTCTCATCTGATACGGAACGCAACTACGCATATAGCTCTTAAAGCCGAGAATGAGGCATTGCGTAGAAAGGTTACAACTCTTGAAGATATTGATGATCTCATAGGCAACAGCGATGCCATACGGAAGGTATTGAAGCAGGTTGAGAGCGTTGCCCAGTCAAACACATCGGTTATAATCACCGGAGAGAGTGGCACCGGCAAAGAGCTGGTGGCAAGGGCCATACACTCTAATTCACCAAGGAAGTATTTTCCGCTCATAAGCGTTCATTGCGGTGCCTTGACTGAGAGTCTGCTTGAAAGCGAACTCTTCGGCCATGAAAAGGGAGCCTTCACAGGTGCGACATTTAACCGCAAGGGAAGGTTTGAAATGGCAGACGGAGGCACAATCTTCCTTGACGAGATAGCTACAATATCACCCAAGATGCAGATCGAACTGCTGAGAGTCCTGGAGACAAAATCATTTGTACGCGTGGGAGGCAACAAGGAGATTAGCTCTGACTTTCGTGTTATTTGTGCTACCAACAGGGATCTCAGGAACATGGTTAAGAACGGTACTTTCCGAGAGGATCTCTTCTACAGGCTCAATGTTGTGAACATAACCATACCTCCTCTGCGAGAGAGAGTAGACGATATCCCACTGCTGGTTAATCACTTCATCAAGAAATACTGTACCTCCATGAGCCGCGATATGATCACCATCGAGCCAGCAGCAGTGAAACATCTTGAAAAATTTGAATTTCCAGGCAACGTGCGCGAACTCGAGAACATGATAGAGCGCGCAATTGTTATTGGAAATGGCAGGGAGATCAAGCTGAAAGACCTGCCCATGGGCAAGGAGGCAATCAGCAGTTCAGTAGAGAGTCTTGACGAGCTTGAGATGAGGCATATAGAACAGATACTTAACAAATACCATTGGAATGTGTCTCGTTCAGCAAAGGCCCTGAACATTGACAGGGTTACCCTTTATAACAAAATTAAGAAGTATGATCTGAAGCAGGAGGATTAGTATCAATAGGCTCACTCTGATTGAAAGAAAAAAAAATCATATTAGTTTCATGCGGGCCTTTTGAGAAGGAATTCCTTCGTAAAATCGGGCATGCCGTAGATCTTGAATTCAGGATCCCGGTAGAAATTGAGGATGGTCATATCGACCTCGAGCCGTTTTACAGCCCGGGAAGACGCCAGTATGAAGGCAACAAACTGCTGCAGAAGGTATCAACCTGCACAAAAAGTGACTTTACAAAGATCGTAGGACTTTTCAGGGTTGACCTGTTCATACCTATTCTGACATACATTTTTGGCCAGGCGATGCTCAGAGGAGATGCTGCTGTGGTATCAGTCTATCGGCTTAAGAATGAACTTTACGGAATGAGGAAGAATGATGCTCTCCTGCTTGATCGGACCATAAAGGAGGTCGTACATGAACTTGGACATACATTCGGGCTGATACACTGTCATGTTCCAAACTGCGTAATGAGATCAAGTACTTACGTCGAAGATATTGATCAGAAGACAACACATCTATGCCTCAGGTGCCGGAAGGCATTTGAGGAGGTAGGAGAATAAAAGAGACGCACAAATTGCGCGTCTCTTCCTGAAATCGTTAACAAGCGGGTTATTTAGTCTTAAAGCCGAACATTATTGCAACACAGCCGCTGGCTGGCAGGTCATTGTTGCTTCCCAGGGTAGTTACCTTAACTACTATCTTAAGCTGCTGACTTGATTCAAGCTTGAAATCCCAGGTCCCGCTCATCGCTGCCTCACTGTTTGTATAGAGTACTTTACCGGATGCATCCAATACTGAGAACTCAATAGGCGGCAGTCCGTCTGCGCCGCAGATAGCGACACGGTATTCCATTTCAGAATAGAATGTCTTGTAGAGTTCAGCCTCTTCTCCTTCGACCAGAACAGCCGCGTGGTAGTTACCGTCGTGAAGATAAGCTCCCAGTTCTTTTTTACAAAGTGATTTGGCAAAACCCTTGCACTGTGCTGCCGCTTCCCCTGATGAAGAAAGGGAAAGGATAGCCGTTATCAGAACAATCTGTATCAGCTGTTTCATCGATCTTTATTTTACGTATGAGTTTCTTATTTCACTTACCTTCTCCTTGATGGCAAGAAATACATCCTGCTTAATCTCAGATCTGGCTGACCCGGTGATCTCTGTCACCCCGGTATTGTCATCATACTCGGTTGACGAGGGTGTTGTGGAGCGCTCTATGCGGTCATAGATTACCTTCAGTTCCTTTATTGGCACAATAAGCTCCTGTATGGCGGTGTTATCGGTGTACGACTCGAGAAGACGTACCAGATCGTCGACAGACATTTTCTGATCAGCTATTGTTGAAACAAGCTTGTTCCCCTTAAAGCTCTTCATGTCAACCATATTTGTTGAGATGTACAAACCTTCAATAAACCCGCCGGCAATAATAGTAGCAGCTACGGCATGCTGTTCATCATCTTCAAGGTATGACTGTGAATTAAGAAAAGTCTCGGAGACTATTTCCATGATTACATCACGGTTGTTGATGTTCTGTTCAAGCCTCTCAATTGTCGCATCATCAATGGCATCGAGAATACCCAGGCCACTTGCCATACTCTCAGCTGCCTCCATATAGTTTATAATCATTGAGGTCTGGTCGTACATGCTTGCGAAACTCAGATCGCAGGTGTAAACCCCCAGATTAAGGGCCATACTTTTGCTTGTGGTATAATTACTCTTGTTTTCAACCGGATTAAGAAGTGTTTCATCAAACTTTGCCCCGGTTCCCTGTATGAGGTGAGCTATTTCAAGTGGTGTAGGGAGAGCATTGAAAACTTTCTCGGCATTCTTGATGTGCTGCATTGTTTGAGCGTCAGCACTAACCTTTTCACCGGTATCGCTTACCGCCTCCCCTTTTGTTCTCCCCTTACATGATGCAGAAACGACACAAAGTGAGAGAACTGTCACTCCCAGAATCAGTGGCAGTGTATTAAGTTTAATGTTCATAGTGATTTTGGTTTTAGAGTTCACAGGCTAATATCCGACCAAATTACCACTTTTTTTTAATTTTTCAAATTTGCCCCAAGTAATTAAATTGACATAAATTTGTTCAAAATCAGGAAGTATGTTAAGGTCTGAAAAAAAAATAGCCGACCTGAAGAAGGTTCTGGATAGCGGAAGGCACTATGAGATTGAGGAAAAGATCAGCATGTTGCGCAACAGCGAGCCGTATGAAGGAGTAATAAGATTATTGGCCCTGTTCTATGATAAGACCGGAGATGAGAGCATTAAGCTGATGATATCAGAGTTCTTCAATGACATGAAACAGTTATCGGCCCGGGGAGAAGTAATAGAATCTATTTCGGCCGTTACGAAGCCTGCCTCGAAGGCAATGCTTGCTTGCTCATGCTGGATGTCTGGATTGGATTATGCCGATCATGCCATTGCACTTTCTGAAGTATTTATGGAAGGAGATTATCTCACCTCGCTCGAGTGTTTTACAGTGCTTGATACATGTTCCGGCATGATAAATGAAACGGATCGCCTTTCAATTATCGACAGACTTGAAAAAGGTGCAGCCAGCTATGAAAAACCCAAGCAACAGCTTGCCAGGGAACTGATTGCTGTATTGAAGGAATAACTAGATGTACGAGCTGTAGTGCTTCATGAACTGAGACCTCTCAAACAATGCAGGGTTATCAAGATTGCGATAGTTGAGTTTCCCCCTGAAGTCACTTATACGGGTGAACTCCTTATCATTCATCCATTTACGCAGTGTATTGTTAATCTCTGTGATCACTGTAAAACCTCGCTTGTAGAGTGCAGAACAAACCTGCACTGTTTTTGCGCCGGCAAGAATGTATTTAATAACATCTTCACCGTTATGAACCCCTGTAGAGGCAGAGATATCCATCTCTAAATTCAGGGCACTGACCATGCCAACCCAGCGTAATACATACCTCTGTTCAACCGGATTTGAAAGAACCGGAGCCGGAACAACAGAGAGGTTGTTAATATCAATATCAGGTTCGTAAAACCTGTTGAACAATACCAGCCCGGAAGCCCCATGGTTATGAACCTGCCAGGCGAAATTAAGGAGGTTCGAGAATCTCATTCCTATCTTGACACTAACAGGTATAGATACCTTCTTCTTAATTTTATCAATGATGCTGAAGTAGAGTTCTTCAGCCCTGGCAGCTGTCTGATGCATATCCACGGGCATGAAGAAAATGTTCACCTCAATGGCGTTTGCCCCTGCTTTTTCGATATCAACGGCAAAATCAATCCATCCCTTTGTTGAAAAACAGTTTATGCTGGCTATCACCGGTATCTTTACCTTTTTACGGGCATCGGAGATCAGATTTAAATAGTCTTCAATGCTGTTTGAACGTGTGTAATACTGAAGGTAATCTTCTGCTTCCGGATATGATTCCTTAGTGGAGAGAGAGGCGGCAAGTGAGACTATCTGCTCTTCAAATAAAGATTTCAGTACAACAGCTCCTGCTCCGGCTGCCTCTGCCTCAATAATTGAATCTACATTTGAAGTAAAGTTGGAACTGCCTGCTATAATGGGGCTTGTAAGTTCCATACCCAGGTAACTGGTTGTAATAACACTCATTTTATTTTTATTTTTCGTTCTCCAAATATTAAGGTCCCTATCCTTACCATAGTACTGCCTTCCTCAATTGCCACCTTCCAGTCTCCTGACATGCCCATTGAGAGTTCGGTAAACTGAGGGTTATTGTTAAAGCACCTGTTACGGGTCTCACTAAATAGCCGGGCCAGGGATCTGAATTCCGACCTCACTTTCTCCATGTCATGCGTGAATGTAGCCATACCCATCAGGCCGCGGATCCTTACAGAATGTAATGTACCGGACAGGAAAGACCAGTTAGTCTGCTCTATCTCTCCAATTGTGAATCCTGACTTTGTCTCCTCGGTGGCAATATGAACCTGCAGCAGGCAATCGATTACACGCTCCTGTCTCTGTGCTTCCATGCTTAACGCTTCCAGAAGTCTTAAACTGTCAACTGACTCAATCACCGAGGCGGCAGCAACAGCCTGCCTCACCTTATTTGTCTGAAGGTGTCCGATAAGGTGCCATATAATATCAGGAGGTAATACAGCTTTCTTGGCAGTCAGTTCCTGGACACGATTCTCTCCGAAAACCCTGAGGCCTGAATTATAAGCTTCAAGTGCTTCTTCAGAACTGCGTGTTTTGGTCACAGCCACAACAGTCACACCTGGGGGTAGTGACTTCAGAAGGTTTTGAATATTAGGTCCTATTTTACTCATCTGTGCACTTGAAGCCGCTCAGTCAAGTTTATGGATCACCAGTCCGCTTCTTAGCTTTGGCTCAAACCATGTGGTTTTTGGGGGCATAATATTTCCGGTATCGGCTATTGAAATGAGTTGTTTCATTGAAACGGGATATAGGGCAAATGCTGCTTTCATCTCGCCACTGTCAACACGTCGTTTCAGTTCGGCAAGGCCTCGTATTCCTCCGACAAAATCAATTCGTTTTGATCTTCTGAGGTCCTGAATGTCAAGTATCGGCTTCAGAACCATATCTGCCAGCACAGTGACGTCAAGTACTCCTATCGGATCATCGTCATTATAGGTGCCTTTTTTTGCCGTAAGGCTATACCACTTACCTTCCAAATACATGGAGAAATTATGGAGCTTTCGAGGCTTATATATTTTCTCACCCTTCTCCCTTACATCAAAGCTTGCACTCAATTTTAAAAGGAATTCTTCAGGAGTGAGGCCATTAATATCCCTCACAACGCGGTTATAGTCAATGATTTTCAGCTGGTCATCAGGGAAATGGACGGCAAGAAAAAAGTTGTACTCCTCATCACCCCTGTGAGCTGGATTCTTCTCGCTCCGTTCCTTTCCTACCAGAGCAGCCGCGGCTGTACGATGATGTCCATCAGCAACATATGTATAGGGTACTTTCTCAGCAAAGAGTTTCTCAATCCGTATATTGGTGGCCCTATCCCTGATAACCCAGAAATGATGACCTATACCGTCTTCAGCGACAAAATTGTATTCAGTCTTCTGTTTTCCAACAACATTGCGGACAATCTTGTCAAGATCCTTCACAGCAGGATAAGCAAAGAACACAGGTTCAATATTTGCATTGTTAGCTCTGACGTGCACCATACGATCCTCCTCCTTGTCAGGTCTTGTAAGCTCATGCTTTTTGATCACGCCGTTAAGGTAGTCTTCCACTGCAGCAGCGCCAACGATGCCGTATTGTGTTCTCTTGTCCATTGTCTGGGCATAGATATAGAAGTAAGGCTCAGGATCCTGCACGAGCCATCCGTTTTTCTGCCAGGCAATGAAGCTCTCAAAGGCTTTAGTGTACACCTCTTCCGAATGCACGTCAGTGCCCTCAGGAAGATCAATCTCTGAACGTGTGATATGCAGGAGGGATTTTTCCTTGCCTTTTGCCATTACGGCAGCTTCTTCCGAATTCATTACGTCATAAGGAAGAGAGGCGATCTCCGATGCCAGCGCCGCCGGCGGCCTGAGACCCCTGAAAGGTTTAACTATAGCCATATGCTAATATAAAACAGGTTTCTATTTAGGTTTATTAACTCTGTACTTCTCGTTTCCGGTTGCAAAGAAATCGACTATCTGCCTGGCAGCCGCAACACCTGAATTGATATTGGCCTCCTCTGTCTGGGCACCCATCTTTTTGGGCGTGAAGAAATATCGTCCCGCAAATTTGGAGGCAAACAGTTCTGCATTATCAGTGGCTATATCAGAGAGATACTTCATATCGGTTCTCTTCTCCATCAGAGATACCAGTTCAGCCTCATTAATGACCTCTTTACGGGCAGTATTCACTACGACCGCACCAATGGGCATTAGTGAAAGAAGTTTTTCGCCAATTGAGTTCTTTGTCTTGTCATTTGCAGGAATATGAAGCGAGATATACTGGCATGAGGAATAGAGATCTTCGACAGTGTCAACAGCTGTCACACCAGCTTCTGACATGCTCTTCTTATCGACAAACGGATCGTAAGCAAATACTTTCATTCCAAATCCTGAAGCTATACGAGCCATACACTTTCCAACCGCACCAAAGGCGTGGAGGCCGAGGGTCTTTCCCATAAGCTCTGTCCCGGTCTTGCCATCGAACGCTCCCCTGGCATTATAGATCATAAGCCCGAATGCCAGCTCAGCCACAGCGTTTGAGTTCTGACCAGGAGTATTCATGGCAACGATGTTGCGAGCAGTACAGGCCTGAAGATCAAGGTTATCATAACCTGCGCCCGCCCTGACGACTATTTTCAGCCTCGGAGCAGCTGTTATCAGTGCAGCATCTACGATATCTGAGCGGACAATCATTGCATCAGCATCGGCTGCTGCAGCGTGTAACTCCTGCGTGGTTTTGTATTTCTCAAGCAGAGCCAGTGTGTGTCCTCCTTTTTCCGTCACCTCACGAATCTGAGTGATGGCAACAGGTGCAAACGGTTTGTCTGTTGCAACTAATACTTTCATAGTTACCTGTTTTAATACTTTTTTTCGAATTCTTTCATACAATCTACAAGTGCCCTGACACTCTCGAGAGGCAGTGCATTGTAGAGTGATGCGCGGAAACCGCCTACAGAGCGGTGACCTTCGATGCCAACCATCCCCATCGATTTGGCAAATGCGGCAAACTCCTTCTCAAGCTCCTTGTATGTGTCAGTCATGACGAAGCACACATTCATGAGAGACCTGTCTTCCGGGTCAGGAACAGTAGCAACGAAGAGCTTGTTCCGCTCAATCTCATTATATAGCAGGGCTGCCTTTTCCTGGTTGATTTTCTGCATTGTTGCCACTCCGCCTTTCTGCTTCAGCCACTCAAGTGTCTTGAGAGCCGCGAAGACAGGAAGAACGGGAGGTGTGTTGAACATAGACTCCTTCTCAATATGTGTCTTATAGTCAAGCATTGTGGGTATTGGTCTGGTGACCCTGCCAAGCACATCGTTCTTTATTATAGCAAAAGTGACACCCGCGGGAGCAAGATTCTTCTGTGCCCCGCCATATATGACAGAATATTTTGAAACGTCAACAGGACGACTGAAGATGTCGCTTGACATATCGGCAACCAGAGGAACTGATACATCGGGGTCCTTCTTCAGTTCAGTGCCAAAGATGGTGTTGTTTGTGGTAATGTGGAAATAATCGGCATCAGCAGGAACAACATAGTTCTTTGGAATATAATTGAAGTTTTTGTCTTTGGATGAGGCTACCTCAACTACCTCACCAAAGAATTTGGCCTCCTTCAATGCTTTGCCCGCCCATTCTCCTGTATTAAGGTATGCTGCCTTCTTCTCGAGCATATTCATCGGCACCATTGCGAACTGAAGGCTCGCTCCACCACCGACGAAAATTACGGAGTAACCTGAAGGCACCTCAAGAAGTTCCTTGACCATTGCTACAGCCTGATCCATGACCGCAACGAATTCCTTGCTGCGGTGAGAGACCTCCATGATTGACAGTCCTGTGCCTGCAAAATCCTGAATGGCTTCTATCACTTTCTCGTTTGTGTACTGAGGCATGATCGAAGGCCCTGCATAAAAATTGTGCTTTTTCATTTCTGTAGGTTTTATGATTTTGAATGTTATCTGTTCATCGATGCTCTTGCCGGAATTATCTCATCCGGGTCAACTGTAATAATCATAGTCTAACGAGTCTCTCACCCTGAAGCACGGGTATAATGTCTGTCATATCAAAATTATGACAGTAGCCGATACAGTCATCCAGACCCTTGTCTCTCAGTCTTGATCTCTGGGCTGCCTTCTCTATATAACCAATGACGTCATGCTTTGCCAAACGCCATAGATCAATTGCTGCATGCACTGAATCACAGACCGTCGTAAACCTTCCTCCCTCAATCAGTCTTTCAGCAATTGCACCGGCACAAAGAGTATCCTCAAGGTTAAAACGTTTTTTCCAGCCGGCACATATAATAATTACCTTCCGTTTCTGCCCTTCCAGCCAGACACAAAGGGCTGAGAAATTAAGGTATGAGCCGATAACAACAGCATGACAGTCAGATGCCATATGCATAATTCCAGTACCGTTGGTTGTGCTGTATGCGATGCTCTTTTCTCTTACCTTTTCAGGTGTGAAGTTGAATGGTGAATTGCCAAAGTCGGCAAAATCGAGTACATACCCGTCACGTTCCGCAGCAAGAAGATAGCCCTTGTCTTTTAAAACTCTTGCCTCGTCAACGGTGGCAACGGGGATAATCTCCCTGACTCCATTGGCAAATGCGGTGCAAATTGAGCTGGTTGCCCTGAGTATATCTATTATCACAACAACAGCCTCTGTGTCTGAATGTGCTTCATACATTGCCGGCGACAGGCATATTTCAAGGTTGTTTTTCACAACTATTTGACTTGAATTCAGTACGTTTATTTTTTAATGAATGGCAGAGATGTAACTCTGGCTTTCATATCTTTGCCTCTCACCCTGATGTAAATCTCACTGTCATTCTTCCAGAAATCTTTATGAAGATATGCCATTCCAATGCCCTGTTTCAATACCGGAGACATTGTTCCCGATGTTACTTCACCAATAATTTTTCCAGATGCATCAACAACCTCATAATGCTGTCTCGGTATTGCTTTATCAATCATCAAAAATCCTTTCAGCCTTCTGGATGTTCCCTCCTCTTTCTGCCTTAGAAGCAGCGCCCTGTCAATGAAATCCTTGCCAGGCACAAATTTGGTGATCCAGCCCAATCCGGCTTCAATAGGTGATGTGGTATCGTTAATATCATTCCCGTACAGGCAGAATCCCATTTCGAGGCGAAGCGTATCTCTTGCACCAAGCCCGACAGGCTTGATTCCAAATTCTTCTCCTGCCCTGAATACCTCTTCCCACAAGCGAGGAGCATCAGCGTTTCTGACATATATCTCGCATCCGCCAGCACCTGTATATCCTGTTGTAGAGAGTATTACATCAGGTATTCCTGCGAATTTAAGGACCTTGAATGTATAATACTCCATATCAGTAATATTCTCTGAAGTCAGTTTCTGCATAGCCTTCAGGGCCAGAGGCCCCTGTACGGCCAGCTGGGCAGTGCCGTCAGAGGCATTATTCATATCCTTACCGGGCCCTGCAGAAATTCCGAACCTTGTGGCATGCTGAACACACCATGCCCAATCTTTTTCAATATTGGAGGCATTTACAACAAGTAGATACTTCTCCTTTCCGAAACGGTATACGAGCAGGTCATCAACAATACCGCCCTTTCCGTTCGGAAAGCATGTATACTGTACTTTACCGTCAGTCAGTGAAGAGACATCGTTGCTCGTCACATACTGAAGAAACTCCTGAGCATGCGGACCGTTAACCCAGAATTCTCCCATGTGCGAAACATCAAAAACACCAACCTTTTCGCGAACTGTCAGATGCTCATCAGTGATACCCGAATATTCAACTGGCATGTTATACCCGGCAAAAGGTATGATCCTTGCTCCGCTAGCTTTATGAAATTCAAGAAAAGGTGTGTTTTTCATACTATTTGGTTTTGTATTCACAACAAAAGTATCATTTTTAAGATGATAAAAACCTGCGATAAATCATTTTTGAATACTCTAATTTTACTTCCTGCATTAACCTGCGGATCATTATTTTTATATTTGTACCACATTCAAACCTGAACCGATGGAATACAAGTCATTCAATCCCGACTACCTCATGAACGTAAGCGGCGGAGAACTGGAAATCATGGAGGAGATTGTTGCAATATTCAGGAACCAGATACCCGAATTTGTGAACGAAATGAAGAGCCTTCTGGAAAGCGGCCGATATATTGAACTGGGGCTCCTTGCCCACAAGGCGAAAGGATCTGTCACAGTAATGGGGATGGAAGATACTGCAAGAATGTTAAAGGAGTTTGAGCTTCAGGCTAAGGCAGGGATCAATCAGAATGGTTATCAGGAATATATCGCAAGATTCGAAAAGGATGCAGCGACTGTGCTGGCTGAGATAGACCATTTCATGAGCAAAAAGCACTGATCTCTTATGGTATTATCTGAAAAAATCGACGGGATTGAGGTGATCAGTTTCAAGACCGACAGGATCAATGCGCTGAATGTTGAAAATATAAAACCTCACATTCTGAAGCTATTTGACATACCTTACACCAGAGCTGTCATCGACCTTGAGGGTATCAATTACCTGGACAGCACCGGCTTTGCAATGTTTCTTCATCTGCTGCGTGTTTCACGGTCAAACTACTGTACTTTCAGACTGTGCTCCCTGACACCTCGTGCAAGGGAACTGTTTGAACTGCTGCATCTTCATACAGCTCTTGAAATATACCCTGACCGTCAGTCATGCCTCGGCAGTTACCTTCGCACCGGGCCTTTATAACCATTTTCAAAAACAACAGCACCTCCCCTGATATCTATAATAACTGTTTCTTCTTTGTTAATGGCGCCGGCAATGATTGACCGTGAGATCTCGTTAACTATCTCTTTCTGAATCACTCTTTTAACAGGTCTTGCCCCGAAGAGTGGATCAAAACCCTTCTCTGCAAGCCAGGCAACAGCTTTCTCGGTAATATCGCTCCTGATGCCTTTCTCTTCAAGCATTTCCTTCACTTTTCTGAACTGCATTCTTACAATCTCTTTTATCTCCTCCAGTGTAAGAGGCTTGAACATCACTATTTCATCAACGCGGTTAACAAACTCAGGTCTAAGCGTGGCTCTGAGCATCTGGACAAGTTCCTCCCTAAGTCTCCCGGCCTCCGCCACAGGCAGTCCCTGTTCATTCCCCTCAATCGCTTCTCTTATAAGCGAAGATCCAAGATTTGATGTCATGATGATAATTGAGTTCCGGAAGTTGACAGTACGGCCTTTGTTGTCAGTAAGTCTTCCATCATCAAGAACCTGGAGAAGGATATTAAAAACATCTGGGTGAGCTTTTTCGATCTCATCAAGAAGCACGACAGAGTATGGCTTATGCCTGATTGCCTCGGTCAGCTGCCCTCCTTCATCATAACCAACATATCCCG
>JALOMO010000153.1 GCA_025455395.1 Bacteroidales bacterium | reverse complement strand
CGTTCGGGAGATCGGAGATCTGTACCCTGCCGGACGGGCTCTTCAGGAGACGCAAGCATCTTTGAATCAGGTCTTCCCCCAGAACTCGAAAACGGGACCCGTCGGAATCGCGGGGAAATGGAACCTATTCTGTCCGATGGCAACAGCCTTGAGAAGAACCAGTTTGTCCTTCATAGTAATGACCGATTGTACTTTGTTCAGTGTTGTATCAAGCTTGCCCAGGAGTTCTTCCATCTCCGATGCCTCAAGATAATATGATATCTCGCCGAGAACAGAAGGAGTAATAAAAGAAGCGGGGTTGTTTATGATAAACTCTTTCTTCATTTCAGTCTGCTTTGAATCCATCTCTTCAAACTCCTTTTCAATGGCAGATGCAAGCTCTTCATTACCAGCCATCTTGGCCTCACGATACCTATCATATGCTTTGCGCATCTCATCATTCATCTCATCAAATGATGCCTTGTATGTTTCATACTCTGTATGTGTTTGTGACCCTGAAACAGATGCCAGGTAAAGTGAATCGGCTTTTCCGGTGATCGTGATCTCTGCATTTTCAATAAAAAAGTTCAGTCCGCCACGCACATCCTTGATTGCAAGGTTAACCATCTGTGGATATTCAATTACGCCTTCAAATGTAAATGCACCATTTACAATATTAGCGGAATCGATGACAGAATATCCGCCGGGGATGCGCTTCTGAAGAAGGATTATACCATCCTGTGCACCATTAATTGTACCATTGATTACAAACTTGGGTTCCTGTGCACATGAAGCAACAAGGAGGGCTGCAGCAAAAAGGATAAACAGTTTTTTCATTTTTGAAGATTTTTTCATTTAAGGTATTTTTAATCTGTAAGTGATCGCAAAGATATAAATATTTGATAATTACCTCCTGATGCTGAAATATTTCTCGAGAAGGATAGAGGCAGGCTTGTATGATGTTGTCTCCCCTTCGCGAAGCTGTTTCTCCAGTTCAGGAATTAACGCCATCACTTCGGGGTGACTGTAGAAAGAGTACTTAAGTGTATCAATGATTGTTTCATGCATCCGTGTGACAGCCTGTTCGCGTCGTCTTTCCCAGAAGTAGCCGTTGCTTTTTGTAAGACTCACATAATCGCGGATTGTCTCCCAGATATCTGTTATGCCTTTATTTTCTGTTGATGAGCATGTCATCACCCTGGGATACCATTTTGATTGCGAAGGAGGAAAGAGGTGAAGGGCATTTTTATACTCGGCCCTGGCTATTTCAGCCTTCTGTACATTGCTTCCGTCGGCTTTAGTAATGACAATGGTATCAGCCATTTCCATTATTCCCCGCTTTATCCCCTGCAGCTCGTCCCCGGCACCGGCAAGCATGAGGAGCAGAAAAAAGTCTACCATTGAATGTGCCGCAGTCTCAGACTGCCCTACCCCTACCGTTTCAACGATTATAGTATCAAAACCGGCAGCTTCACATAAAATTATTGATTCTCGTGTCTTGCGTGCAACACCCCCCAGGGTTCCAGCGGCTGGTGACGGTCTTATAAAAGCATCGGGATCAGCACTGAGCCTATCCATGCGTGTCTTGTCTCCCATGATGCTTCCACGGCTTTGCTGGCTGCTGGGATCAATTGCGAGCACTGCCAGGCGTCGGCCATAGAGGTGTGTGAGCATCGTCCCGAAAGTGTCGATAAAGGTGCTCTTGCCTGCTCCGGGAACACCTGTGATACCAACACGTACGGACCGTGAACTGGCAGGCAGACATTTCTCAATCACCGCCTGTGCAAGGTCATAATGCTCAGGTAAAGAGCTCTCAACCAAGGTAATTGCCTGACTAAGGATAGTCCTGTTACCACGAAGGATGCCGTCTACGTAATCATCAGATGTAAGTTGCCGGCGGCGGTTCTTCCTGATGCGGTTTATGACATCAGGATTGACGCTTGGCGGCTGTGAAACACCCTTCTGAACCGAAAGTGATCCGGTTGATTCCTTTCCCTTGTCCATTATCTGTTACCAGATGGCTAAGACTATTTTGGAACAGTAGATTCAACAAGCACTTCGCCTTTGATCATCAGCATAACCTCAGAGCTTTTCGGATCATTGGTATAAACAAAGACATTCTTGTAAATGCTCCCTTTATATCCTCCCGAATTGAACCTGGCTTTGATGCTCCCCCTGGCTCCCGGTTTGATGACATTCTCTGTCGGCATCAGGGCGGTACAGCCGCATCCTGACTTAACATGCCTGATGATGAGATCACTCATGCCTTCATTGGTAAAAACGAATTCAACGTCGGCACTCTCATTCTGCTTTATCTTTCCAAAGTCAACTGTATTTGATTCGAGCTTGAATACCGGAGCATTGACAAGCTCCTGGCTGGTAAGACGGGTGAAGTCCTCAACAAGGTTAGCTGATACATAAAGGTAGATATTCTCCTGTGTCTTACCGTTGACCTTCAGCCTTACAAGATCATTAACGTTACCCCAGCTGCTCTCATTAAGCTTTGAATCATACGTGCCCTCAATAAGCCCTTTTTCGCCTGGCTTGAGAGTGGCAGGGGTTGTCTTTAGTGCCAGGTGTGCCGGTACTCCTTCAAACTCAATTGTTGCTGATTCTTTAGAGGTATTTATGATGGGCATTACCCTGATCTTCTTCTCCCCTTTCTTTATCGAGGTAAATGCCAGATGGTTGGATTCAAAACGAACCGGGCCGACAACAAATGTGTAAAGCTCCTCGGTAGTCTTTTCGCGCGGGGCCACCTGACCCTCAATTATCAGTACTGTTACTGCAGGCTTCGCATTTGAATATACTGAGATGCTTTTTGCAAAGCGTCCGTTGAACCCCCGCGGATCAAATACAGCAGTCACATAACCTTTACCTCCCGGCGGTACAGGTGATTTTGTATAGTCTGAAGCAGTGCAACCGCATGACGGTTGTACCCTGGTGATTACCAGAACAGAGTCGCCTGTATTGGTAAAATTAAATACAACTTCCTGCTTTCCTGATTCCTCCTTCAAGGCACCGTAGTCATGACGAACAACTGGAAAATTAAGCCTGGGCTGTGCCTGAATAACGGTGACGATCACCATAAACAATAATAAAATTATACTCCTTTTCATTTTTGCATGTTTTTGTTAATCACTCTCAGAAGCGCTGATCAGTATCAATTCAACTATAATAACAAAGATCAGACCAGAGAGGTTGCATCATATTAAACGTCAAATTTAATAAAAATCACTATGTCTCTGTTTTTTTAATGGTTTATGCATTAGTTTTGCCTGACGGATACACTTTTCTGGAACAATTTTTGAGACAGGCGATCAGTGTATCCAGTTTTTGCTTTATGATTAAAAGAACAGGCTATATACTGGCTTTCTTAATATTTCTGTTTCTGCCGATCATCCCGTCTGCCGGACAGTTCTATAACGGTATGCAAATGAACTTCGGCAAAAACCGGGTACAGTATAAAGACTTTTTCTGGACCTACTTCAGATTTGAGGAGATAGACTGCTATTATAACGAATTCGGAAGAGAGGTGGCCGAATATGCAAGTGTAGTCGCACATGAAAAACTGGATGAAATAGAAGATTACTTTGATTATACCTTAGACAAGAGGCTCATTCTGATTGTTTACAATAAAAAGAATGATTTCAGGCAGAGCAATGTAGGGCTAATCTCGGCGGAGGATGATTATAATGTCGGCGGGTACAGCAGGGTCATCAAGAATAAGGTAATGCTCTGGTTCAACGGTGACCACCAGGAGTTTGACAAGGTCATTGCCTCTGCCATAGCCGAGGTGGTAGTCTATGAGATGATTTACAACGCAGACATGCGTGACAAAGTTACCAGCAGTCAGACGATACACACACCTGAGTGGTACATAAAAGGGCTTGTGAATTATGTTGCCTATGGCTGGGATATTGAGACAGATAACCGTGTTAGGGATGGCTTTGAGAATAAAAGGTACAAGAAACTTGATAACCTTGAATTTGAAGATGCTGTCTTCGGAGGGCATTCATTCTGGAAGTTTATCGGCGACACCTACGGAGACGCAATTATCCCGAATATCCTTTACCTCTCAAAGGTTTACAAAAACATTGAAGATGGCTTTCTCTACGGCCTGGGTAAGAGCATCAAGGATGTACTGGAAGAATGGAGAGCTTATTATATTGATTACTACAGCACCAAACCGGGAGAAACCTATTCCGGACCAAAGGAACTGGTGCGGTCAAAGCCTCTGGAACGATATACTTCCGTAAAGGTTAGCCCTGACGGCAGGATGATAGCCTGGGTGGCAAACGACTGGGGAAAACGCCGCATATGGATATATGATACCACAACCGGTAAAAAGAAGAAGATATTCAGTGCAGAACCCAAGTATGAACAGTCGGTTGATCATACTTATCCTGTGCTGGCCTGGCATCCCGGAGGAAAGATATTGACCTTCGTCAATGAAGAGAAAGGTGGTATGCAGCTCTATTTCTACCGTACTGATCAGAAAAACTTCGAACAGAGAGCCATGCCCTTTTTTGAGAAAGTACTTTCATTTTCCTATTCACCTGACGGAACAAGGCTTCTCCTTTCAGCCGTAAGTAACGGCATGACCGATATCTATATTCATACCATAATCTCAGGCACAAATGAACGTATAACCTTCGATGTCGCTGACGACCTTGATCCGACTTTCATCAGGGGCCGTGACGAGACAATCATATTCTCTTCAAACCGTCTCACTGACTCACTGACAAACAGAGATAATCCCCAGGAGATGGTTGGGCTGAACTACAATCTCTTCACCTATGTGCTAACTCCCGGCAACCGCAAACTGACAAGGCTTGGTGAAGGTACACTGTTTGATTATCACTCTCCGATCAATGCAACAGCAAGCTCAGCCGGATTTATTGGCAATGCCAACGGCATACAGAATTACTATTCCGCAAATGTTGACAGTGCCATTGCCTACGTTGACACCACGCTGCATTACAGGTACTTTATTGAATCACAACAGGTGACTGACTTCGCACGTAACCTTGAAGCATTTGACAGAAGTGGAGGACTTGATGCCGCAGTCATATTCAACGGAGGCCGCTACAGGCTTCTTACAGGCCCTTCTTCTGAAACACCTGCAGTTAAGAGTGATGAAATAAAAAACACTATCTACCGCGAAGAGATGACGTCGACACTGAGAGCAGCAGATAGTATCAACGAACTGAGAGACTGGCTTCTTGCCGAGCGTGCCAGGATGAATGACACACTCAAAAAGCCTCTGTATGAATATTACGCCGCTGATGAACCAATAGACTTCCGTAATTATGTCTTCGAGAAGGAGAAAGAGAACTACTATGAGATGCAGTGGAGGAAAGACTACCTCGACATAGACCTTGATACCTCAGCAATGGAAAATGTTCTTTTCAAGATAGGGGCAATTGACCTGTTTGAAGATTATCGTATCACCGGTGGATTTCGCTTTGCGGGAGACTTTGACAGCAACGAATACCTTGTTAGCCTTGAGGCACTTAAGGGTCATTTTGACAAACAGCTGATTTTTCACAAACAATCATTTGACAGTTATAACGATACCAGTTATTACAATATCAGGAGCTATTCCACTTACTTTTCCATGCGCAGGCCTCTGAGCGCGGTGCTGGCATTGAAGGGAACTCTCAGCTACAGGTTCGATAACTACATCGTACAGTCAACTGACCAGAACACCCTTCTTGCTCCCTCGTTCGGACGACACTGGGCCGGGCTCAAGGGAGAGCTGATCTATGACAATACCCGCAAACGCACCATAAATATCTATTACGGCACCAGGTACAAACTCTTCGCTGAGTATTACCGTGATCTCAGCCAGGCACACTCTGACATGGTGGTCTTTGGAGCTGATTTCAGACATTATCAGAAGATCCATCGTGATCTTATATGGGCAAACCGATTTGCAGCAAGTACATCTCTGGGCCCGTCACGCCTCATCTATTACCTGGGAGGGGTAGACAACTGGATGGGATATATCTTCAATGACAAACCAATGTTTGACCAGACAGTGCCTGTCGACCCGACAGTTAATTACGGATTCCAGGCTCTTGCAACAAATATGAGAGGATTCACTCAGAACATTCGCAACGGAAGCAACTTTGCCTTGATAAACAGCGAGATACGTTGGCCGGTAATTAGGTATATCGTCGGTCATCCACTCAAGTCTGCCTTCCTCAACAGCCTCCAGATTGTCGGTTTCGGTGATATCGGAATGGCATGGTCAGGCTGGAATCCCTGGGGTAATGAGAACTACTGGGCTGACAGGGTATACAGGAATGGCCCTGTGGTTGTTACCCTTGATTCGATGCGTGACCCTATTGTAGGAGGATTCGGGTTTGGCGGCAGAGCACAGTTATTAGGCTATTTCATAAGGGCAGACGTGGCGTGGGGCGTCGACAGCGGATATCTTCTCGAACCATTGTTCTATCTCTCCTTCAGCCTTGATTTCTGAGACAATAATTGCTCTCATGCTACTAAAAGACAAAATAGTTAGTAAGGCTGAGGCGCTTCTTCCTGAGCTTATTGAGGTAAGACGACACATTCACCGCCATCCTGAACTCTCGTATTCGGAGTATGAGACAGCCGACTACATTGCAAGAAGGCTGAAGAGTCTCGGCATTGAGTATCGTTCTGGTGTTGCAGGTACCGGAGTGGTGGGGATTATCAGGGGCGAGGCACAAGGCAGCGGGCTTACTGTAGCTATACGGGCTGACATGGATGCACTGCCGCTGACCGAGAACACCGGTGCTGAATACAGCAGTATCAACACCGGAATTATGCACGCCTGCGGCCACGATGCTCATGTGGCAATGCTCCTTGGCGCCGGGGAAATAATTAATATCATGCGAGCAACATTTGCAGGAACAGTAATACTTGTCTTCCAACCCGGGGAGGAGAAGGCTCCGGGTGGTGCAAAGCTGATGCTTGAAACAGGCATCTTTGACAGCCTCAAACCTGACATATTCATTGCCCAGCATCTGTTACCTGAAATGCCTGCTGCTACCGTGGGATTCCACCCCGGCCCTTACATGGCATCGTGCGATGAAATATATATAACCGTGAAAGGAAGAGGAGGCCATGCTGCACAACCTTCTCAGTATACCGACCAGATATTTATTGCTTCAGAACTTGTGATCTCCCTCAAGGAGAGAGTAACAAAGGCTGCCGGCAATGAGACTCCGTCGATACTCGGCATTGGCAGGATTACTGGTATGGGAGCCACAAACGTAATCCCGGAGATGGTTGAGATTGCCGGTACTTTCAGAACCTTCGATGAAAGGTGGAGAAAAACCGCCGGTGTTCTTATCAGAGAAACAGCACAGGAAATAGCTGCAGTCAGAGGGGTGGAAATAAACGTGAATATTGTTGAAGGTTACCCCGTGCTTGTCAATGATGAAACACTAACCCTACGGGCTATTGACCTGAGCAAAAACCTCCTGGGCAGTGAGAGGGTGCTGGAGTTGCCTGTAAGAATGAGTTCCGAAGACTTCTCCTTCTTCGCAGCACGTTACCCTGCTTTTCTGTACCGTCTCGGGATCACTCCTCACGGAAAGGAAATGAAAAAGCTGCATACCTCTGAATTTGACATTGATGAGTCATCAATGGTCACGGGAACAGCAACAATGGCGTGGCTAACCCTGAACCTTATATCAGGTTAGAGAGCTGTTAATTATTTTACTTTTATTTAGGAACTTATTAAAATAACAAATACTTTTGCACCTGTAATCTTTAAACTTTTTCAATAATGGCTTACAAAATCAATGATGATTGCACAGCTTGCGGAACCTGTATAGATGAATGTCCGGTTGAGGCTATATCAG
>JALOMO010000152.1 GCA_025455395.1 Bacteroidales bacterium | reverse complement strand
TTTATCAAAACATTACGCTGTGGAAAGAGTATGTCTTGACTGCGGAGCTAAACTTCTCGGCCGGTCTGATAAAAAATTCTGCTCTGATCAGTGCCGCAATAATT
Source organism: Bacteroidales bacterium (assembly GCA_025455395.1). GTDB lineage: Bacteria > Bacteroidota > Bacteroidia > Bacteroidales > VadinHA17 > SR-FBR-E99. The sequence continues at coordinate 5,405 of JALOMO010000152.1, read as the reverse complement.
ACAACAACCGTCTTAACCGTGACCAGAACAATTATGTCCGGAATGTACATGCCCAGCTGAGACGTAACCGGAAGATACTTGCAGATTTATATGAAGACGGGCACTATCGCATCCACCGTGATGCACTCATGGCCCAGGGATACAACTTCATATTCTTTACCCACCTTGTCGAGACCAATGAAGGACAGAAGTGGTCTTACTGCTTTGAATACGGATACAGGGAGGGTGGTGATGGTTTTCTTGACCTTAAGATGAATAGCAGCTATCTTGAGGCCTTCATGGCGGAGGAGGAGTGACAAGGGCGACCGAAGACCGAAGACTTTCGACTAATAGATGTATTTTTGGATTTTAAAATCAGAGTCAAATGAACAGAATAGTTATCGTTTTTGCTGCACTTGCAATTGCATTCAGTGTTTCAGCCCAGGAGAGAAAAGTTTATGAACACGATTACCTTGTAAAGATAGGAGATACTGCTCCTGAATTTGTTATTAAGGAAGCCGGAGGAAAAACTTACAATCTTTCTGACCTTCGCGGAAAGGTTGTCATGCTCCAGTTTACAGCCAGCTGGTGCAGTGTATGCCGCAAGGAGATGCCTTTCATCGAGAGTGAGATATGGATACCAGGTAAAAAAGAGGGACTTGTGGTAATAGGCATCGATCGAGACGAGCCGGAGCAGACAGTACTGAAATTCATCGAGGATATAAAGGTAACCTACCCGCTGGCACTTGACCCCGGCGCTGAGATATTCTCACTTTTTGCCCTTAAGGAAGCTGGGGTGACACGGAATGTAATCATTGACCGTGATGGAAAAATAATCTTCCTGACAAGGCTTTTCGATGAGAAGGAGTTCGGACAGATGAAGAGTGTGATCTTCGCCGAACTGGCAAAAAAGAAGGAAAAATAGCTCATTTTCACGATCAGATGCAACCTTTCGGCAATTTCGCCCGTTATATTAAATAGAATTTACTTCTGTTTAACTTAAAAAGACGAAAATGAAAAAGATCCTGTTTATTCTGCTAGCAGCCCTTCTTGCTGTTCCACTCTATTCTCAGGTTACCTTTGGCCTAAAGGCAGGAGTCAGCACAGACTTCCCATATTCAAGCCAGGAACTTGTCGACGGTGGTGTTGATCTTGTATTGGAAGACCTTGAGAATGCACAGTGGGGATTCCAGGGAGGAGCCTTCCTGAGAGCGGCATTCGGAGGTTTCTATGTGCAACCTGAGCTGCTTATTGCAACTGCTACAAACACGCTTACCCTCGAAGGTACAATTGACGGAGATCCTTTCGAAGAGGTACTTGATCAGAAATTTACAAAGCTTAATATACCTGTGATGGTTGGCTTCAAGTTGGCATTTCTCAGGATACATGCCGGGCCCGCTGCTTCAATACTTTTCAATGACCCGAAAGAACTGGCGGATGTTGAGGCAACTTATAAAAAGGCTACCTTCGGCTACCAGGCTGGAGTTGGTGTTGATCTTCTGAAGAGGCTGACCGTTGACGTACGTTATGAAGGTAACCTCAGTAAATTCGGAGAAGAGGTTGTCATCAGTGGTGAGACCTTTACCTTTGATGACAGAAGTTCTTCACTGATCATCCATGTAGGATTCATGTTCTGAACCAGATAGTAAATATTATGGAACTCTCCTGTTGTTTAACAGGAGAGTTTTTTATTTTTACATAGATATGTAATACAGGTTTCATGTTCCTCAGCGGCAATGGTATTACGGCAATACAGGCGGTTCTGGCGTTTCTCTACGTCATTACTATCTTATCGATTTGCCTCATGATAGTATTCGAAAACAGAAATCCGGTCAAGACTCTGTCATGGTTGCTTGTTATCATTTTTGTGCCAGTTGCAGGAGTTATACTTTACGTGGTCTTCGGACGCAGTTACCGAAAGCAGAAGATATACAGCCGAAAGAGCTTGGCCGACAGCGGCAGGCTTGCAGAACAAGTGACACGTCAGATGGTTTCACTGCCCGCTGTTCTTGCCGGTGAGAGCGAGGGTGTGAGATCGAAGGCACATTTGATAATGCTGATGCTGAAAAATAACAGGTCATTGCTGACTCTTGATAACAGGGTTCGGCTGCTTGACAGTGGCAGCGAAACCTTTCCGGCAATGAGGGAAGCCATCTCCTCAGCCAGAGATTATATACATCTCGAGTTTTACCGGATAGAGCCTGACATGCTGGGTACTGAATTCAAGGAGATGCTTATAGGAAAGGCTGCCCAGGGAGTAAAGGTGAGGGTCATATATGATGATGTAGGAAGCTGGAATATCGGGAAGTCTTATCTCAGGGAAATGCGTAGTGCAGGTGTGCAGATCTATCCCTTCATGCCGGTACGCTTCCCCAGCTTTGCAAGCAAGATAAACTATCGTAACCACAGGAAGATACTCGTGGTAGACGGCATGACGGGCTTTGTCGGTGGTCTTAACCTTGCTGACAAATACCTCCATGGTCTTCCTGACCTTGGTCCATGGAAAGATACACACCTGAAGCTTGAGGGAGAAGCCGTGGCAGCTCTTGACAGTGTATTCATATCTGACTGGAACTTCGTGAGCAATGAATCGCTTGTGCCTGACAGCTCACTGTTGAGTTACAGGAAGACCGGGAACCGCTGCCTCGTGCAGGTTGCCTCCAGCGGCCCTGACACAGACTGGGCAACAATAATGCAGGTCTATTTTTCTGCGATAGCCACTGCTCGTTCATCAATATATCTTACCTCACCATACTTCAGCCCCGATGAAAGCATGCTTACTGCCCTCAAGACAGCTTCTCTTAGCGGTGTCGATGTCCGGATGATCTTTCCGAAATACTCTGATTCAGTCATTGCTACATGGAATACAAGATCCTATATTTCAGAGCTCCTGGAGGCAGGTGTGAGGATATATCTCTACGAGAAGGGTTTCATTCACTCAAAATACCTCCTCGTAGATAATATCTTTGCTTCGGTCGGATCACCCAACGTTGACGTGAGGAGTTTTGACCTCGATTTCGAAGTTACGGCACTGGTCTATGACCACCTTTTCGCTGAAGAACTGGGAGCCCTCTTTTTTGACGATTTGAAAGACTGCACCGAGATCATTACGGAAGACTGGGAGAGGAGACGCAAAAGAGACCGCCAGAAGGAATCAATGGCCCGGATATTCGGACCCCTTTATTGAATTTACACTTCCATATTATGAGGATCGAAGAAGGAAGACATTACATCTTCACAAAAGTGAAAACCATTGTTCTTCCGGGTGGAGAGGTGAACCTGATGCTCACCGGACCGGACGGGAAAAAATATCTCCTTCCTCTCGAACGGTACAGTAACTACAGACTGGAGACAAAAACTGAAATAGAATGCAAAGTTGACAAGATCAACTGCAGCGGGAAAGTGTTTCTTGAACCTGAACATCCTTACTACAAAGAGGGAGAAAGTTACATTTTTACTATAATCGGGAAAGCTGCTCCTGGTAACTTTTCAGGCAATGATCATTTTGTTGAAGTCAGTGACCTGAGGGGAGGAGTGTTCAGCGTGCCTGTCTCATTGCTGAAAGACAATATGCTCTCCGGAAACAGGGTAAAGCTTCGTATTGAGAGAATCTCCAAGGGAAAAATACTCTTTGCTCCTCCGACAATAAGTACTGATCTTGATGATCTTGAAGAAGGCATATCATATAGTTTCAGGGTCGACAGAATAGTTCCTGGCACTGATTACGAGACATACTATGTTGTAGTGGATATGAATGACAGGGAACATATGCTTAACACAAGATACTATTCCCATTACGGGCTAAAAACGGGAAGTGAGTTTACAGGCAGAGTTATAAAGTTCGCTCATGGCAGGGAAAAGGCTATTGAACCGGATAATCCATGGTATGTACCGGGAGATATTATTGAGGTTACTGTCGGGTCATCTGTTCAATTGGAGACAGGAGAGGGTTTTCTCACCGAGGTCTTTGATGCAAACGGCTTCACTCACAGGCTGTTGCTTGAATCTTTCCCGGAGATGACTGTTATCAGATGTCGCGTTGTGAAGCTTAAAAAGGGAAGCCCGGTCCTTGAAAGAGTAGCTGATTAACCCATTCTTGTTATTTTTGCATCCGATGAAGAGGATAATTATTTATCTGTTAATTGCGGCAACTATCAGTCTGGCCGGGGCATCATGCTTTGTTTGGATTATAGCACTTAAACCAAACCTTAATACTAACGCTACAGTCAGGATAAATATACCCTCTGGTTCATCGGTGGATGACTTCATTAACATCATCAGGAGTGCAGGCGGACTAAAAAGTGAAAGGACATTTCTCATAACTTCACGACTGAAGTCTTTTAACCGCTCGCTGAAACCCGGGTCATATATTATTGAACCGGGCATGAGTAACAACCGCCTTGTGAATATTTTACGATCCGGACGTCAGACGCCGATCAGAGTGACCTTTAATAACATACGGACACTTGACGACCTCGCCGGAAGGATAGGAGCTCAGATAGAAGCTGACTCCGCATCACTTGCCCGGTTTTTTAATGACGAAGGAAACTATTCTGCAGATGACTTTACACGTGAGACACTTATTTCTGTATTCATTCCTGATACTTACGAGTTCTACTGGAACACTGATGCTGAAGGATTTTACAGCAGGATGCTGAGAGAGTACAGATTGTACTGGAATGAAGACCGCATAACTGCTGCTGAAGATCTTGGGCTGAGCCCGATAGATGTCTCAATACTTGCTTCAATCATTGATGACGAAGTGGCTAAAGACGACGAGAAACCACGCATAGCGGGTGTGTATCTGAACCGACTAAGGCTTGGGATCCCACTTCAAGCCTGTCCGACGATAAAATTTGCACTGAATGATTTTACGATCCGCAGGGTCCTGTATGAACATCTGGAGACAGACTCACCATATAATACCTATAAGTACCGGGGACTACCTCCGGGGCCTGTACGGTGTCCGACCAAAGCAGGGATTGAGGCTGTTCTGAACGCTGAAAAGCATGATTATCTTTATTTTGCAGCCAGGGCCGATTTTTCAGGATATCACCATTTCTCACGTACACTGGCAGAGCATAACAGGTACGCCAATGCATATCAGCGCGAGCTTGACAAACGAAAAATTTACGAGTGACTCAGGTGAGACCGTTGTAACGGTATATAGACTCCATTATCTTCCTGACATTCTCATTATTATCAACTACTTCACAAAGAAGAAGATTTCGTTTCGCCTTCATCTCGCTAGTAAAATTCTCCATCATAAGATTGTCAGCAAGCTCTAACCACTGACGGGGATCGCCGGCAATATTACACAAACTTTCCAGTCTTGTGCCGTTCACTACCGGGGCTGAAGTGATAACATGACGGCCTGAACAAAGTGCATTGATAAGTTTGAGTTTCATTCCGCTGGGTTGTGAGGC
>JALOMO010000066.1 GCA_025455395.1 Bacteroidales bacterium | reverse complement strand
TTCTCCTCAAACCCAAGCCTGATAATGTTGGAATGAGGTATGACAAAATTGGTGAGCATGAATGCCAGGAGGGCTATGATAGTTGCCGAGATAAAGTAAGGCCATAACAGGCGCCTGAAACTCATCCCGCTGTTGAGTATGGCGATGATTTCTGTGTTTATTGCCATTTTGGCCGTAAAGAAAATCACCGAGATAAAAACAAACATCGGTGCAAAAAGTGTGGCAAAATAGGGTATGAAATTGAGATAATAATCAAATACAATTGCCTTAAAGGGAGCCTGCTTCTCAATAAAGTCATCTATCTTTTCCGAGAAGTCAAAAATGACTGCTATCCCAAGAATCAGTACCAGTGAGAAAAAGAAGGTGCCAAGAAACTTCCTTATAATGTAGAAGTCTATTAATACCGGCTTAAGCTTCCTCAGGCTCGTTTTGAAAGTTTTTGCAGTATCTCTTTCTTCCATGTTCCAAAAGTGCCTTCAATGATTTTTATCCTGGCCTCATTCACAAGGCTGTTGTAGAATGAGAGGTTATGTATTGTGGCTATCTGTGCTCCGAGCATCTCTCCCGAGACGACAAGGTGACGCAGGTAAGCTTTAGAATAGCTGCGACTTATCTCCGATGCCGACATTGCGTCAACGGGCGTAAAATCATCAGCCCACCTCTTGTTCCTTATATTAATAATTCCATCCCAGGTGAACAACATCCCATTGCGTCCGTTACGGGTCGGCATCACGCAGTCAAACATATCTATTCCCCTTGATATACCCTCAATTATGTTGGCAGGTGTTCCCACCCCCATAAGATAACGCGGTTTATCACGGGGGAGTATCTCATTCACCACTTCGATCATCTCATACATAATCTCAGCCGGTTCTCCTACTGAGAGGCCTCCTATGGCGTTGCCCGGCATATCCATGGATGCAATCTTCTCAGCCGATGCACGGCGCAGGTCGGGATATACAGCTCCCTGGACAATGGGGAAGAGGAGCTGCTCCCTGCCGTACATGGGATCCGTACTGTTAAACCTCCCGACACACCTGTCAAGCCACCTGTGAGTAAGATCCATCGATCGCCTGGCATATTTATGGTCACAGGGCCATGGAGCGCATTCATCAAAGGCCATCATGATATCTGAGCCGATAGACCTCTGTATGTCAATAACATTCTCAGGTGTAAAAATATGTTTTGAGCCGTCAATATGAGACCGGAAGAGTGCCCCTTCTTCTGTCAGCTTACGGTTGGCAGCAAGAGAAAATACCTGGTACCCTCCGCTGTCTGTCAGCACTGGACCGTCCCACGACATAAAAGAGTGAAGCCCTCCGGCCTTTGCAATTATGTCTGTACCAGGACGCAGATACAGATGGTATGTGTTGCCGAGAATTATCTGGGCGTTTATCTCGCTCTTCAGATCCCGGTGAAACACCCCCTTGACAGTGCCTCCTGTGCCTACAGGCATGAAAACAGGTGTCATGATATCACCGTGCGCTGTACTCAATTTTCCTGCCCTTGCCGATGTGGCCGGGTCTGCCCGCTCAACTCTGAACATCATCTGAAAACTAATGGTCACAAAAGTAAGCTTTCTCAACCTCATTTTGAACTGGAGAAGAGATTTTGAGAAGACGGATTACTATTTGTTGAAAAGATTCTTTGTGCCTTTTTCCAATTCTTTAGTAATATTGCTCTTCAATCTATGCCCTGCAATGATACTATCAGATAATCCCGTCCATATTATCCTTCTTGTACTTTTTGTTATTATGGCTGCTATCCAGGCATGGTACTGGCTTGCATACTATAAAAGAGCAGCATTCTTTGAACCAGAAGCAGTTGCCCGTAAAGTAACTCTACAGCCATTGTCTGTAATTATCTGCGCCCGCAATGAGGCAGAGAACCTCAAAAGGTTCCTGCCGGCTGTCCTGAAACAGGACTACCCGACATACGAGGTTATCGTCGTAAATGACTGTTCAGAAGACAATACTTATGATGTTCTGGGCGACCTGATGAAACTTTACCCACACCTTAAGGTGTCATCTATACAGAAAGACCCGGGGTTTACACACGCCAAGAAACTGGCAATGCTTATCGGCATAAAGGCTGCATCAAATGATATTCTAGTCTTTACTGATGCTGACTGCCATCCGGTTTCTGACCAATGGCTCCATGCCATTGCAGAAGCATGGTCAGACAAAACTGATATTGTAATCGGATACGGCGGTATGATTGCCGAAAAGGGATTATTGAACAGCTACATAAGACATGATACCATGATGATTGCCATGCAATACTTTGGCATGGCCATGGCTGGCGTGCCTTATATGGGCGTGGGTAGAAATATGTCGTATCGCAGGAGTTACTTCTTCTCAAGGGGAGGCTTTGGGCCATATAATCATATCATGTCAGGTGATGACGACCTGTTTGTTAACAGAAATGCCACGCCGGATAATTTAAGCCTGATGCTTTCACCTCACTCATTTACGCTGTCAGTTGCCCCTGGCTCCTTAAGTGAATGGGTGAAACAGCGTAAAAGACATTTCACCACTGCCGTTCATTACAAAAGAGATGACAGGATAAGATTGTTTCTTGAACCATTTTCGAGGGTAGCATACTATGGCCTGTTGATAGCACTGCTGGTGATGCTGGCATCATGGCCTGTGGTTCTGCTCATTGCTCTGGGCAGACTTGTCATGCGTTCAGTCATATTGAAAAGGGCAGCTAACACATTCAATGAACAGCGCCTGTGGTATTTCTCACTCTTTTTTGATATCTTGTCTCCGGTTGTCAATGCATTCCTTTACCTGACCAGTATGAGAAAAGGTAAGAGAAGAGAGGTATGGAAGTAGAGAACGGGCTATCTGAAAAGGCACGTCATGATCTGAAGGTCATTGACCGTGCAATACGTGGTGACAGAAAGGCCTATACCGAACTTCTTAACCGCTACCGTGATTCTGTTTACTATGTGATGCTTAGGATGGTCAACAACCCCTCCGACGCTGAAGATCTTACAATAGAAGCCTTCGGCAAAGCATTCCATAACATTGCCAAATACACACCCACACATGCCTTCAGCACCTGGCTCTTCCGCATTGCCACCAACAACTGCATTGACTTCATGCGGCGCAAGAGCCAGATCCCCAGACCTTTTGATCATGATGAGGGGGAGGAGGATGAGATGGAGGCCACTGTACCCTCTGACACCAGGGCACCAGATGAACTGATGATAGACAGGGAAACGGCAGCAGCACTGCACAGTATTGTTAAAAGCCTCAAACCACGCTACCGCAGGCTGATAGAACTGCGCTATTTTGAAGACTACTCTTACGAAGAGATCGCATCAGAACTCAGCCTGCCTATCGGTACCGTAAAAGCGCGACTCTTCAGGGCAAAAGTTCTTATTCTGAATATGATCAGGAGCAAAAAGAATATCCTGTGACCTGTGCTGCTGATAAATATTTCCCGTCGCTGACAGATGAGCAACGCCGGCGACTGAGCATGCTTCCAGAGCTTTATGCATTGTGGAACAACAAGGTGAATGTCATTTCAAGAAAAGACATCGGTAATTTCGAGACACACCACCTTCTCCATTCATTGGCAATAGCACGATTTACCGGTTTTATTACCGGCACAAAGGTAATCGATGTGGGCACAGGGGGAGGATTACCAGGGATACCGCTGGCAATAATTTTCCCTCATGTGCAGTTCACACTCATCGATTCGATCGCAAAGAAGATATTGGTGGTAAAAGAGATAACAGATGCTCTCGGAATTCAAAATGTAACGGCAGTGGCAGCCAGATCAGAAAATTTCAGAGGGCAATTTGACTTCATTGTCAGCAGAGCTGTCACTGAAATGAGCAGCTTCATCAGCCTGACTCACCACCTCATATCGCCACTCTCATTCAACTCATTGCAGAACGGTTATATCTTCCTCAAGGGGGGAAATCTTGCAGACGAACTTAGGCAATTTTCTGCCGAAGCAACCGTCAGAGAGATAAGAGACTGGTTTGACGAGCCTTACTTTGAGACGAAAAAGATAATTTACCTTCCGGTTAAGGCAAAAAAATAAGCCTGCTGCTTTTTTATTTGAAAAAATCACTACCTTTGCAGTCTTTAAAACCGGAAATTATATCACGAAACAGGATAACAGATGAAAAGGACATTTCAGCCATCGAGAAAAAAGAGGACAAACACCCACGGTTTCAGGGAGCGGATGTCAACTCCCAACGGCAGGCGTGTTCTGGCCGCACGGAGAGCCAAAGGCAGGAAGAAACTGACAGTCTCTGATGAGGTTGGGCACAAGGACTGATAGGCTGACAGAAAATAAAGAGACCGTCTTAATGAACAATTAGGGCGGTTTCTTTTTTTACTATCGTACCACTGAGCTAAATTTGCCAATATCGCGGAATATGAAAGAATTAATTCTGAGAATCACACACCCTGAACTGAAGGAGATAGCAGGGGCTATACTCGATGGCAGAAGAATAACCCCCGATGAGGCACTGACACTTTACAGGAAAGCAGAATTATCACTGCTGGCGCTTCTGTCAGCTGAAGCAAAGAAAGCTCACAGCGGTGACCAGGTATTTTTCAACCGCAATTTTCACATAGAGCCAACCAATGTCTGTGTCTATAACTGCCGGTTTTGTTCATATCATAAACCTGAGGGCGATCCTGAGAGCTGGGAACTGACAGAGAAGGAGATTGTTGACATCGTCAGACGTTTTGATGGTGTGCCTGTCACCGAGGTTCATATCACCGGTGGCGTTCATCCGTCACGTGACATCCATTATTACGGAAAGATCATCGCCGCTGTTAAAAAGGTGCGGCCCGATATAAGTGTCAAGGCCTATTCTGCCGTTGAGCTTGACTATATGATCAGGAAGGCAGGTATGTCATTTACTGAGGGATTGAAGATACTTAAGGACTACGGTCTTGACTCAATCCCGGGTGGCGGAGCCGAGATATTTGATGCCGTCCTGAGAAAAAAGATATGCCGCGAGAAGGCTGATGCTGAGACATACCTTGCCATACATGAAGCAGCCCATAACCTTGGCCTACCATCGAATGCCACCATGTTATACGGTCATGCAGAGACACCGGAGCAGAGGATAGATCATCTCAGGCAGCTTCGCGAGTTACAGGATCGTACCGGCGGATTCAATGCCTTCATACCTCTGAAATTCAGGAGGGAAAACAATCGTATGTATGAGCTCGGCGAGGTTCCTGTTACTGAAGATATGCGCAATTATGCTCTCTCCCGCATCTTCCTTGACAACTTCCCCCACATCAAAGCCTACTGGCCGGCTGTCGGCAAAAACTCTGCACTGATGAGCCTCGCCTTCGGTGTCGACGATCTTGACGGAACCATTGATGACACAACAAGAATATACTCGATGGCCGGTGCAGAGGATCAGAATCCGGGTATCTCCACAACAGAGCTTGTGGCAATGATACGTTCTGCAGGATACAAACCCGTGGAGCGCGATACCCACTACCGCACAGTCAGAGAATGGTGAGAGTCTGAAACTCTCGCAATATAATTTTATCTTTGACTCTGCGTTTAATACTTAATACTTCATCATACGATGAGTTTGAAAGAATTTCTGACAAGCCGGGTTTTCGTAAGGCAACTTGCAATTGCTATGGCCATCGGAGTGGCCATGATTATAATTCTGATAATCTGGCTCAACATCTACACCCGGCACGGTCAGTCGAGGCCAACACCCGAAGTTAGAGGTCTCACAACTGAAGAGGCCGAAAGGGTGGCTGCAAAGAACAGGATGAGATTCCAGATCATAGACTCTGTCTATACTTCATTCGTTCCCAGGGGGTGCGTGGCAGAACAGATGCCTTTACCGGGTCACCGCGTAAAAAGGGGCCGTATGATCAAAGTGACTATCAATGCAATCAACCCCGAGATGGTGGCAGTCCCTGACCTCGTCGGCCTTCCTGTGAGACAGGCCCTTTCAGTTATTCAAACCGCAGGACTGCAGATAGGTCAGCTTGATTATGTTCCTGATCTGACCGTTGATTTTGTTCTTAAGCAAACGATACACGGACGCGAAGTCTCACCCGGTGACTCTGTACAGAAGGGAATTGTAATAGATCTCGTCCTCGGAAGAGGATTGAGCAGCCAGCGGACATATATTCCAAGACTTACAGGATATACACTTGAACGTGCACGCAGTGAGGTGTACGGTGCCTCCCTGAACCTCGGTGCTTTTGTTTTTGATGCCACTGTATTGAACGGCACAGACTCACTCGTTGCATTCGTTTACAAACAGAATCCTGAATACCATGAAGATGCTACTGCCCAGCTGGGGTCATCAATATATATCTGGCTCACAACAGACACTCTGAAATTGCCCTCTGACACAACCGCTGTTGATACTACTGATGTCAGTGGTCTGACAGACATCGGGTCACTACCATTGTGATGTACAGGAAATGGCTGATATATATACTGCTCCTTATTTCTGTTGTACCAGAAGCATTTCCGCAGGAGGTTGTGACAGGTCTTCTGCATAACTATCAGCTCGGAAATACGACCGACAAAACCTTCCTCAAAGGCTCCAAGGGTACTGACACTCTTCTTCTGCCTTTCTATGACGACTTTTCCGGAGGTACTCCTTTCCCCTCATCGCTTCTGTGGGCAGACAGGGATGTATTCGTGAATAACACATACTCAACCAATCAGGTTTCACAGGGTGTGGCTACCTTTGACTGTCTTGATGAGTACGGTGAGCTTTACGAGACAGCCTCCACAGGTATCTTTTCCGCCGACACATTAACATCAAGGCCGATAAACCTGCTGTTCTCCCCGGTTGACAGTATCATCCTCAGTTTCCTGTACGAGGCCGGAGGTGTGGCAGACCTCCCTGAACGGGATGACAGCCTAACCCTGAGGTTCTGGGCTCCGGAAGAGGAAAAATGGTACAGCATTTGGAGTGCCGAGGGTGAATCGACACAGGGTTTCCGCCAGGTAATAATCCCTGTTGAGGAGGCCCGGTACCTGAAAAAGGGGTTCCGTTTTATGTTCACCGGCCATGCGTCGCTCTCAGGCATTACAACTGAGCCCTCCCGTGCAGGCAATGCAGACCATTGGAATCTAGACCACGTGATGCTCGACAAGGGACGCTCAGTCCATGACACTGTACTTCATGATGTTGCCCTTACCTACCCGCTGAGGTCGCTTGTAAAGGAGTATTATGCAATGCCGTGGCGCCACTTCAGGCAGTCTTATCTCTCTATGATGAGTCCCACGGTTGCCATAAAATATCGTAACAATGACACTATAGTACGCAATGTAACAAGGGAGGTCTCCATAAAGGATCTGTCAACAAATACTGTCGTGCGCGAATTCTCTGCCGGAGCAACAAACGTCCCGCCACTCACAGACATTTCGTTCGATGCACCACTGCTTTACACCTTCAACTCTTCCACAACAGACACTGCTCTTTTTCTTGTGACAGTCTCACTTATAACTGATGATTTTGATCCCAAGAACAACGATACCATCAGGTTCACTCAGCGCTTCAGCGATTACTTCGCGCTTGATGACGGCACCGCAGAAGCAGGATACGGTGTCAATGGGCAGGGGGCACGCAGCGCAATGGTTGCCCTGAAGTACAGGTCATATTTTGCTGACTCCGTCAGAGCCATCAGCATTTGCTTCAATGATGCCTATGACAATGCCAACCGGAGGGCTTTTGACATTATGGTATGGGCTGACGACAACGGCAAACCCGGAGTCTTGCTCGGAAAAACGGATGGCCCGGTGGCAACGCCGGCTGACGCGTTGAACGGATTTAAAACATACCCCTTCGACAAACCTGTCAGCGTCAACGGCACATTTTGGATCGGATGGAAACAGTACTCCGAAACATTTCTTAACGCTGGCCTTGACATGAACACCCCCCATGACGGTAAACAGTATTTCCTGCTCACAGGCAACTGGGAACAGAGCCAGGCACCAGGCACAGTGATGATGCGCCCTGTGATGAAGGGTGAAGGCACAACCTCCTCCTCAGATGATAATCCGCTGATCAATAATATGTTCATGATCTATCCGAATCCAACGAACGGACCCGCAACACTCCTTGTGTCAGATGATGCTCCTGACGATTTCATCATGGAGGTCCTTTCCTCAACCGGAAAAAGGGTTATGTCAGTACCTCGGAATGATCATCCTGATTTCAGCTCACTGGCAGGAGGAACATATCTTTTAATCATTAAAGACATTAAGGGCAAACCGCTCTCCCTGCTTCGTCTGATAAAAGTAAACTGACCACCTGAATGGCTGAAGAGGAACTGACAGAAATACAGGAGCAGGAGCTCTTTGAACACTACCGTTATGTGGTCGATGGGGGTCAGTCTATGCTTCGTATTGACAAATACCTTACCGCCCGCCTTGAGGGAGTATCGCGAACGCGAGTACAGGCAGCCGCCCAGGCTGGAAACATCATTGTAAACGATTTGCCGGTCAAACCCAACTACCGCGTTAAGCCCCTTGATGTAATCCAGATACTCCTTCCGAATCCGCCACGCGATATCGAACTTATTCCTCAGGAGATCCCGGTCAACGTTGTCTTTGAGGATGAAGACCTTATCGTTGTCAACAAGGAGGCTGGGATGGTTGTTCACCCGGCATATGGCAACTACTCCGGAACGCTGATGAATGCCCTTATGTACCATTTCAGGGACCTGCCTCTGTTCAACACGGGTGAACTGCGTCCGGGACTGGTGCATCGCATTGACAAGAACACTTCGGGGCTGCTTGTTATCGCCAAGAACGAATATGCCCTCAACAGACTCTCACGTCAGTTCTTCAACCGCACGACAGGGCGGAGATATCTGGCACTTGTATGGGGCATGCCTGATCCTGAAGAAGGTACTATAACAGGCCATGTGGGCCGCAACATCAGAGACCGCAAGATAATGCAGGTCTTTGCTGACGGAAGCCAGGGCAAGCATGCCGTAACGCATTACAGGGTGCTCGAGAAGATGAGCTACGTGTCACTCATTGAATGCCGTCTTGAGACTGGCCGTACGCATCAGATAAGGGTTCATATGGCATTTGCCGGCCACCCGCTCTTCAATGATGAGGATTATGGCGGCAACCGCATATTGAAGGGTACCACCTTCACAAAGTATCAGCAGTTTGTCCGTAACTGTTTTGAGTTATTGCCACGTCAGGCTCTGCACGCGCAATCGCTCTCATTTGATCACCCGGTAACCGGCAAGCGTCTCTCCTTTGAGTCAGACCTGCCAGATGACATGGCACACGTGATTGAGAAGTGGAGGAGTTATATTGCAGGCAGAGACTGAGGGGATTTGCGATTTGCGATTTGCGATTTTCTTGGAGATTACAATTTCTTGTAAGAAATTTATATAAGTAATATATAAGCGCTTACTATGGGACTAAAAGAGCAGATACAGGATCGTACAAAGAAGCTGGCAATAGGAATAATCAGGCAGTGTAGCAAGCTTCCAAAGACAGACGAAAATCAGATTATCAGCAGGCAACTGATCAGGGCTTCATGCTCTGTTGGAGCCAATTACAGGGCTGTCTGCAGAGCCAAATCACCAGCAGATTTTATAAATAAACTAAATATTGTGGAAGAAGAAGCTGATGAAAGCATTTTTTGGCTGGAGATGCTTGAAGAGCTTGAAAATAAACACTCTCAATCTATCTCATGTTTTCGATCGGAGATGACAGAAATATTATCAATTGTTGTTGCAGCAAAAAAAACATCCAAGCAGAAACTGTGCTCCCCATAATCAATTCGCAAATCGCAAATCGCAAATCGCATATTCTACCACGATCCGCCTGCACCGCCGCCACCGAAGCCGCCACCGCCAAATCCTCCGAAGCCGCCACCGCCACCACCACTGAAGCCGCCCCCTCCCCTTCCGGAGAAGCCACCCCAACTGCCACTGTGAGACCTGCCGCCTCCTAACATGCTCATCAGTAGCCAGAAAGGTATAGCGTCAGCACCTGACCGCCTTATATGCCTGTTATTAGATTTGCCGGAAGAGATAATTGCAATCAGTACGATGATGATTATCAGTAAGGCTATACCTGGTATAAATCCGTATGACTCTTCGCCCGAACCCTGGTTGTAGTTTTCATAAGTGTATTCACCTGACGCCAGAGACATCAGAACATCAGTGGCTGCATTTATGCCGCCGAAATAATCACCGTTACGGAATCGTGGCAGCATCTCCCTGTCAATGATATCCGCACATGCCAGGTCTGGAATGGCACCCTCAAGTCCATAGCCCGTGGCTATAAATACCTGTCCGTCGGAAGAGGCCGTCTTGGTCTTGACCAGCACCACCAGTCCGTTATTGAAGTCTGACTGACCAACACCCCATTCCTTTCCTACCCTGTAGGCAAAGCTCGACCTGTCATACCCCTGCAGATCATTTACAATGACCACTGCGATCTGGTTTGAGGTTGAGTCGTTGAATGCAACAAGCTTGTTCTCAAGCGCCTGCACCTCAGAAGGTTGAAGCAGACCTGCAATATCATTTACCAGCTTTGGCGGCTCAGGACGCTGCAGCAGGTTCTGTCCCCCTGCGGAGAGTGAGATAAACAGCAGAGTGGCAAGACAAGTAACAAGATAGAACTTACTTTTCATCATCACTCTGTTGTCTTGTTAATGTCAAACGAAATTGTATCAGCCAGTTCATTAATGTCATCTTTCGTACAGGGGAAGTGTTCCTTCAGCTGTTCTCCTGCCTTTAATATTCCCTCTGCCAGTCCTTCAGCAAAATGGTTTTCACTGAAGCGCAGCTTCAGATGGTCGCGTATCTCATCCCAAAAACCGAGCGGCACCACGCTGTTGATGCCTGTGTCACCTATAATTGCGAATTTGCGCTCCTTAACGGCCAGGTAAATAAGCACACCGTTGCGGTCAGCTGTTTTGTGCATGCCCAGCTTCCTGAAGAGCCATGCTGCTTCATCAAGTACATCACCTTTACATGATGACTCAACATGAACACGGATCTCACCTGAGGTTGAACGTTCGGCCTCAGCTATGGCTTTGACTATCACCTCCTGTTGTGAGGGCGTAAAGAACGAAGATGCTTTCATACAGTCTCCTATCAGAACTGCACCTGCGGTGCTTGCTCGGCGCCTTCATCCGCTTCGAAATATGGTCTTGCGCTGAATTTCGTGAACGAGGCGATTATATTGTTTGGGAACTGCCTTATGAAAGTATTATACGTTCTGGCAGCATCATTGAAGTTGTTTCGTGCGACAGAGATTCGGTTTTCAGTGCCTTCCAGCTCGACCTGCAGATCGCGGAAGTTCTGCGTGGCCTTAAGCTCCGGATATCTCTCAACCACTACCATCAGGCGGGCAAGTGCTGAGCTTACCTCTCCCTGCGCTGACTGGAACTGTGACAGTTGCTCAGGAGTTATATTCGAAGGATCAACTGTAACCTGTGTGGCCTTGGCCCTTGCTTCAATCACCTGTGTAAGGGTCTCCTGCTCAAAAGCTGCAGCACCCTTCACGGTATTTACAAAGTTAGGGATAAGGTCAGCCCTCCTCTGATACTGAGTCTCAACGTTGCTCCATTGTGTGGCAACCTGCTCATTCATAGGCACGATCTGGTTATAAATCCTGACACCCCATGATATGACAAGAATTACAATGAGAGCAAGTACAGCAGCTATTGCAATTCCAACAATGCATCCTTTTTTCATTTTACCTGGATTTGATTTTACCTCAAATTTATTAAAAAAACAATGTAGAGACGTTGCATGCAACGTCTCTACACCAATTAATATTAATTTTGGATTTATAAATCCGTATAAAATGAGAACAATAGCCATAGCAGCAGGGGGAAATTCATCTGAATTTGATATCTCGGTGCAGAGTGCCCGTGGTGTTGCAGAGGCCCTGAACGGAAGATATAACACTTACATTATCAATATCAAAGGAAGCAACTGGTACTGGGAAGATTCGAAGGGTCGGCTTCACAGTATTGACAGGAATGATTTCACCCTTATGATTGACGATGAAAGGGTCCGGTTTGACGCAGTATTCATTGCAATACACGGCACCCCGGGTGAGAACGGCCTGCTGCAGGGGTACCTTGACATGACCGGCATACCCTATACCAGCTGTGACGCTTTTGTCTCAGCCCTTACATTCCACAAACAGGCATGCAAGCTATACCTTAATGAGTACGGCATCCCAATGTCTGGCGGACTGCTTATCAGGAAAGGTGAACAATATGACTCAGGCAAAATTCTTAAACAGATCGGACTGCCGTGCTTTGTGAAGCCTAACGCCAGCGGGTCAAGCTTCGGCGTCACAAAGGTCAAGGTGGAAAAGGAGTTTGCCGGGGCAATGGACAAAGCCTTCACTGAGGGTCATGAGGTACTGGTGGAATCATTCATGAAAGGCACTGAAGTTGCCTGCGGGGTTTTAAGAACGAAGCAGAGAAAGATTGTCATGCCGGTGACAGAGATTGTACCCAAAAAGGAGTTTTTTGATTACGAGGCGAAGTATTCCGGCGGCATGTCAGACGAGATAACCCCTGCCCGCCTTTCTGATGATGTCACCGCCAGGATACAGGAGCTGGCTTCGGAGATCTACGACATTCTGGGATGCAAGGGGATAGTGAGGGTTGACTTCATCGTCACCGCTGATGGTCCGCAGTTCCTCGAGATAAACACTATTCCGGGCATGACGGCAGAAAGCATTATACCACGGCAGGCAGCGGCATTCGGGATATCATTGACCGATCTTTATTCATCAGTCATCGATGATTTGTTCTGATCTGTATGTAACGACGCGCAACTTGCGCGTCGCTACCTGAACGTATCAAACCTGTACGAATCTATCGGTGCACATGAACAGACAAGGTTGCGGTCACCATAGCCATTGTCTACCCTTCCCACCGTTGGCCAGAACTTATTCTCAACCACCCATGGGAGCGGGTAGGCAGCCTTCTCACGGGCATAGCTGTGACTCCATTTGTCAGAAATCACTGCGGCGGCAGTGTGCGGGGCATTCTTAAGGACATTATCAACCTTGTCTGCCTTGCCCTCCTTCACCTCCTGTATCTCTCTCCATATACTGCGCATAGCATCGATGAACCTGTCAAGCTCGGCCCTGGGCTCTGACTCAGTCGGTTCAACCATCAGTGTACCGTGTACGGGGAATGATAATGTCGGCGCATGAAACCCATAATCCATAAGCCGCTTGGCTATGTCTGACTCGTCTATGCCTGCTTCCCTGAACCCCCTGCAGTCGAGTATCATCTCGTGGGCGCAGCGCCCTTTATTCCCGGTGTAAAGCACCTTGTACATCTTACCCAGTGAAGCTGCTATATAGTTAGCATTAAGAATAGCATATTTTGTTGAGTCTGTGAGTCCCTCACTGCCCAGCATCATCACGTAGGCGTGGCTGATGGTAAGCACATGCGCGCTACCGAACGGTGCTGCTGCCACAGCCGTGATACCGTGGCTGCCACCTGTCTTCACAACCGGGTGTGAAGGCAGGAACTCCGCCAGCTTGTTGTTGCATAGTATGGGCCCCATGCCCGGGCCACCCCCGCCGTGAGGTATGGCGAAGGTCTTATGGAGGTTGAGGTGACATACATCGGCACCTATTCTGCCAGGACTTGTGAGCCCAACCTGCGCATTCATGTTGGCGCCGTCCATATAAACAAGTCCTCCGTTGTCATGCACAATCTTCACCATCTCAATGATACCCTCCTCAAAGACACCATGTGTTGAAGGGTAGGTTATCATTGCAGAGCTCAGGTTATCCTTATGCTCCTCCGCTTTCTTCCTGAGATCATCTATGTTTATGTTACCTTGTTCATCGCACTCAACCACGGCCACCTTCATGCCTGCCATGGCTGCGCTCGCCGGGTTTGTACCGTGTGCTGAAGAAGGTATAAGTGCAACATCACGATGACCTTCATTGCGGCTTATGTGATACTGCCTGATGACCATCAGACCTGCATATTCACCTGCAGCACCGGAATTGGGCTGAAAAGAAACAGCATCAAAGCCTGTTATCTCCTTCAGCGCCTCTCCCAACTCATGCATAAGCTGGTAATAACCCTCCGCCTGGTCTGCAGCGACAAAGGGATGGATGTTGCTGAACTCCGGCCAGCTCATTGCGAACATCGATGCTGCCGGATTGAGCTTCATAGTACATGAGCCGAGTGGTATCATACCGTTTGCAAGGGAGAAGTCCTTGCGCTCAAGCATCTTGATATACCTCATCATGTCAGTCTCGCTGTGATAGCTGTTGAACGTCCGTTCCTGAAGGAATGGGGTTGTGCGGTGGAACTTCCTGTCAAAGCAGAGGTCACTGCACAGTACTGTTATCACTGGCGCCTTTTTTCCTGCCGCTTCGGCAAAGATTGAGACGACAGTATTCAAATCATCTATTGTCGTCAGCTCGTCTGTACTGACGGTAACACAATTGGCGCAGGGGTACCAGAGGTTGATACCTTTTTCAAGAGCTATCTTTTTAATGTGGTCTGCTGTCACTCCAGGTACTGTCTGTACTCTGATGGTATCAAAGAACTGGTCGTGCTTCAATATGTATCCAAGCTCTATGAGTGCTTTTGACAAAGTGCATGCTGATGCATATATATGGGTTGCTATACGCTTTATCCCTTCGGGTCCGTGATACTGTGCATACATGCCTGACATGGTTGCTAGAAGGGCCTGGGCAGTGCAGATGTTTGAGGTGGCTCTCTCACGCTTGATATGCTGCTCTCGTGTCTGCAGTGCCATGCGCAGTGCCTGTTTGCCGTTTGAGTCGACCGAAACACCTATTATTCGCCCTGGCATGCTTCGCTTCAGCTCATCCTTCGTTGCAAAGAAACCCGCATGTGGTCCGCCATAGCTCATCGGCAGCCCGAACCGCTGGTTTGAACCGAATACGATATCTGCTCCCCACTCCCCCGGAGGTGTCAGTAAGGCCAGGCTCATAAGGTCAGCACCGGCAGCAACGAGGGCTCCCGCGGAATGGGCTTTTTCAACAAGCGTCCTGTAGTCGCGTATCTCTCCCATGGCTGATGGATACTGCACCAGAACCCCGAACAGAGAAGGGTCAGCCTCAATCTGTGTATAATCAATGAATTGAATGTCGATACCGAGAGGTGCTGCCCGCGTAACAAGCACATCACGCGTCTGCATGAAGACAGAATTATCAACAAGGAACTTACTTGCACCTGCCTTAACCTTCTCCCTTGAACGGGCATTAAACATCATGATCATTGCCTCAGCAGCAGCCGTTGATTCGTCAAGAAGTGAGGCATTGGCTATATCCATGGCTGTGAGCCCGGTGATCATAGTCTGGAAGTTAAGCAGTGCCTCCAGCCTTCCCTGTGAGATCTCAGCCTGGTAAGGAGTGTACGAGGTGTACCAGGCAGGGTTCTCAAGCACATTCCTGATAATGACAGGGGGTACGGCAACACCGTAGTAGCCCTGCCCTATGAATGAGCGGTACTGTTTGTTGCGTCTTCCAATCGCTTTCAGATGACCCAGATAGGTCACCTCGCTCATTGCCGGTGGCAGGTTAAGTGGTCTCTCAAGCCTGATAGAGGCGGGGACGGTCTCGCTGATCAGCTGGTCAAGCGAAGCAACGCCAATGGTCCTGCACATCTCAGCGGTCTCACTCTCACGCGGACCGATGTGACGGGTTACAAACTTATCTGATGTCATATTATGTTTTTTTGTTTATTTTATTCATGCTGAGGCGCGGGGCGAAAATAATATAATCATGTCAGTAAAAAAAAGCTAATCGACAGTGTCATGAGAAAAAAGGATTGGTTCTGATCTCATCACCGATGGTTGTCGCCTGTCCATGACCTGGGTAGACAACTGTCCCGGGCGGAAGGGTGAACAGCCTATTGCTTATGTTTTCAAGCAACTGCTCATGGTTTCCACCTGGAAGATCAGACCGGCCTATGCTCCCTGCGAAGAGGGTATCACCTGTGAACACGACACCGTGATCCTTCAGATAAAAGGCAACACCCCCGGGCGAATGACCCGGCACTGCTATTACTTCAATGCTTAACCCCGCAGTTGTCAGGACCTCTCTGTCTGCCAGTTCCCGTTCAGGAGCCGGAGGCTCTTCCATTGTGAGACCGAACATCAGAGCATGCTTTGGGGAGCTTGAATGGTTATATCTTTCACCAGGGTGAAACATCGACCTTAAACCGTATTTCCTCAGCACAAAATCATTCCCGAAGATATGATCAAGATGGCAGTGGGTGTTCAGAAGCATTACAGGTTTCAGCTTATGGGTGGTGAGAAAGTCTTCGAGTCTCTTCTCTTCCTGAGGACCGTAGCATCCGCAGTCTATTATTATGCACGCTCCATCTTCCCCGGAAACTATATACGTATTTACCTCAATGGGAGAGAATATCTGTCTGTGTATGTTCATTTTATTGTTCATTTTCACGGCCGTTGACAATGCCTTTTAACATTGGAACAAAAACAAAGAAACCATGGGTAGTGATCTCATAGTCATCTTCCCCCCGGCGTGAGTAGAGTGTCATGACCTGTGAGTCGCGCCCGCCTTTCGGGACCACCAGCCTCCCTCCGATGCACAGTTGTTTCAGAAGCTTTTCAGGCACCTCGGCAGTGGCCGCAGTAATGATTATTCCGTCATAAGGTCCGTACTGTGGCTGTCCCTCATAACCATCGCCCAGGAAAAAGTGTATACGGTATCCCATGGAGGTAAGAAGAGTCTGTGCCTTTCTGTACAATTCACGCTGACGCTCTATTGTAAATACCTTTACCCCCATCTCTGCAAGCACCGCAGCCTGGTAACCTGAGCCGGTGCCTATCTCAAGCACCTTGTCACGTTTTCCTACATTAAGCAAGATTGTCTGAACAGCAACAGTATATGGCTGTGATATCGTCTGTCCGGACGAGATGGGAAATGCCTTGTCCTGGTATGCATGCTTAAGAAAAGCATCATCCATGAAGAGGTGGCGCGGCACCCTGTTCATCGCCTCAAGCACCTTCTCGTCACTGATGCCCTTGCCTCTCAGCTCGTCAATAAGCTTCTTTCTCTTCCCCCTGGCTTCAAATGACTCTTCAATCATCCACTGTTGATTTTGGTCTAAAAATAACAGATATCTTTGCATTACCCTCTGCCAGACCGATGAAAAAAATTACCCGAAGGATTGCTCTGTCATATTTAGTGGCAGATTTTGCCGGCTCTTCGGTGGCCTGGGGACTCTTTTACCTTTTCCGTAAATATTTCATTGAGACCAGGCTTTATGGTGAATACTTCAAAATGGAACTTGGTAACAAGTTTTGGCTTGGGATATTACTCATCCCTCTGTTTTTTGTGATGGTATATTCACTGGCAGGATTTTATTCAGATCCGCTGCGCAGATCACGCCTGCACGAATTCGGCAAGTCTCTTGCTGTCACACTCGCCGCCGTTGTTCTGCTTTTTTTTATCCTCATCCTCGATGATGCCGTAGGACATTATTCGACCTATTACCGCTCATTCAGCGTGCTCTTTCTTCTACAGTTCCTGCTTACCTGGATACCAAGATTTATCATTACATCAGGGGTGTCACGCAAGATACACAGGCGCGAAACAGGCTTCAAAACACTCATCGTGGGAAGTAACGGCAGGGCGGTGAGTTTGCTGAATGATATTTTGAGCGAGAAGGTACCGGCCGGCAATCTGATTTCCGGATATGTCAGTATTGACGATTCAGGGGCAGGGAATCTTCATAACGGTATTCCCTGGCTGGGGAGCAGAAACGACATTGTGAAAATTATTGGCAGAGAGGAGATAGAGGAGGTCATCCTGGCACTCGAGGAGAATGAATATCCCGTCGTGGAGGGCCTTGTTAACAGTATGTGTCACCTCAATGTGATCGTGAAGGCTCTGCCATCAATGAGGAACATTATTTCCGGACACGTTGAGGCAGGCCCAATCTATGCAACACCTCTTTTAAGGATATCATACAGGAAGATGCCTCACTGGCAGGAGATGATAAAACTTGTAATGGACTATTCTGTTGCTCTCACAGCCCTTATCCTGTTGTCACCTCTGATGGCAGTACTAGCCATTCTGATAAGGTTCTCGGGCAGCGGCCCTGTTATTTTCAGGCAGGAGCGCATAGGCCGTTACGGAAGACCATTCATGATCTATAAGTTCAGATCGATGGATGACGGCGCTGAGCCTGACGGACCAATGCTTGCTGTAAAGGGAGACCACAGGATTACTCCGCTGGGAAGGTTCATGCGGAAGCACAGGTTTGATGAAATACCAAACTTCATTAACGTGATAAAGGGGGAAATGTCACTTGTGGGCCCCAGACCCGAGCGACGTCATTATATTGAACAAATAATGAAAAAAGC
>JALOMO010000151.1 GCA_025455395.1 Bacteroidales bacterium | reverse complement strand
CAGAAGCTGCGTCGTTCGCTCTGGAAGCCAAATGGTGTCAGGGTGCGGTTATAGGCACCGCTCCTGGCAATGCCTGCTGCGAAGAGCCTCGTGTGCGAGAGGAGATGTGCCGTCATGAAGGCACCGTATGAGTGCCCGCTGACAGCCACCCTGGCCGGATCGGTGACGCCCATCTCAACTGCCTTGTTGATGGCCGCCTCAGCGTTAGCCACAAGCTGCTCAACAAAGGTATCATTGGGCTCAGCGTCACCAACACCTACTATCGGGAAACTGACATCATTAAGCACTGCATATCCCTGTGTGACGTAAATAAGCACCGATGAGGGGCTGATGCGGGTAAAGGTATAGGGTGATCCGCTTACCTGTCCTGCCATTGACGGGTCATTGAACTCACGCGGATAGGCCCATAGTATTGTTGGCAACGCGCCATCCCTGGCTTTGTCATACCCTGAGGGAAGATAAAGGGTGAATGAAAGGTCAACCCCGTCGTTTCGCTTATATGTTACAAGTTCCTTATGTACACCGGTAAGCTGCGGATAGGGATTCTCAAATTTTGTTACCTGCTGCAGAGTCCCTTTCTTCAGATCGCGTATAAAATAGTTCGGCACCTCGGTGACCGACTGTCTTACTGTAAGCACAAGGCCTTTATCTATATTTATAAAGTCGCTCACGGTCTCGTAATAAGGTGCTTCGGAACGCCATAACCTGGTCGTTTTTCCGGTTTTGAGGTCATATTTGTCAATGAAAGGCCTGTCTCCCTCAGCAGAGGCCCCCTGGCCTGTGAGATAAAGCGTCTTGCCCTTGTCAGCTATCAGCAGCACCTGCTGTCCAAAGCTGTTGCGGGTAGTCATGTAGAAACCGGGGTTATTGTAACGGTCATCAGAGTTCAGCTCAGATATCTTTTTCATCGTTGCCTGCGGATTGGCCGGGTTGAAGGTGCTCGTGACCCTTACACGGCTTTTCTGCAGTCCTTCAGATAGCACTGCAAGGTTTTCATTACCCCATGTGATCCGCTGTATTCTTTTTTCCGTTGCCAGGAAGGGCACCGGATCTCCGGCAAACGGAGCATCAAGTGCGTAAACCTGATCATGATATTGCATCTCCTTTGCATGATAATCACCTCCGTCAAGAGCCTCCACCCACATGAGTGTTGCAGGCATGTCGCTGCGCCATGAGTAGTTTCTGGGCCCCGGGTTAACTACATCGTATCCTCTCGGGAGGTTCTCCTGAAGAGGCTTCTCAAGGAGGGCCCTGACAACCTTCCCGCTCATATCCCAGATCTCAAATGTTGTCGGGAAAAAAGCATAAGGCACAATATAGGAGAAAGGCCTCTTTATCATTGTCACCAGCAGCCACTTGCCGTCAGGAGAGGAGGAGATGTCAGTGATCATCCCTTTCCTGCCGATAACCTCGCTCTTCACTCCGTCCCATCTCACCAGCTCAGAGGTGCCGTAATACTCAAACATCTTCTCATCATCAACATTCTGCAGAAGATCCTGAAAAGTACGCGACTCACCCTGCTTGCCAGCACTCTCCTGCACCGACGGTCCGGAAGGGACCTGTGAGGCTGTCGGGGCCTTGCCGCGGTCACGCAGCGTACGCAGGTAGATGATTGAACCGTCTGGCAGCCAGCTCCTCGTCCTCATGAATATATTATTCAGACCTGCATCAACTTTCCTTGATGTCATGGCTGCTGCATCAGCGACCCACAGTTCAACACCGTTGTCTGTGGTATTTGTAAATGCAAAAAACCGGCTGTCATCTGACCATGAGATGCCACCCAGCTTTGCATCAGCCGGAAGGCCGGTAAGGGGACGTATGTTTGTTCCGTCAATATTCATTGATGAGATAGCAGTGACTGACTGCCCGCGACTCTGGCTGTTCGTGACAGGATTAATCCTGATCCCGGCAAGACGCAGCTCAGGACCTGACAGCTCAGCTATCGAAACAAGACCAGGCCGGTCAAGAAGGAGAACAGTCTTATTATCGGGGCTTATAAGCACTCCCGGCGTCTGCGGTGCATCAATTATTGCAACTATTTCTGCGGGAGGCATCTGGTACCCTGCCTTGTCCTGTGCATTTGAAAGTATGAATGACCCCAGGATAAGTGCCGTGAAAAGGAATTTGATTCTCATAATATATGTTTTAGCGTTGCTCAAAATTAAACTTATATGACAAAGTATTTATGCTGTATGATAGTTATTAGAGTTTTTTAACGTACCGGTTTAACAATTCTTATTTTTGCATAAAAAAATGGGTTACAGACAGGATTTGATCGAGGCGGCATGGGATGACCGGGGAATGGTGAAGCAACCAGAGGTCAGAAAAGCCATTGAAGAGGTCATTGAAGCGCTTGACAAGGGAATCTTACGGGTGGCAGAACCTGATGGTGATAACTGGATTGTTAACACATGGGTAAAGAAGGCAGTAATACTCTATTTCCCTATGCGGGAGATGAGCACAACAGTGGCCGGACCACTTGAGTTTCATGACAAGATCGATCTCAAGCACAACTACAGTGAACTTGGCGTAAGGGTTGTGCCTCATGCTGTCGCACGTTACGGTTCGTACCTTGCCAAAGGAGTTATTCTTATGCCTTCATTTGTAAATATAGGAGCCAGGGTTGAGGAAGGCACAATGGTTGACACCTGGGCAACAGTAGGATCATGTGCCCAGGTAGGAAAGAATGTACATCTCAGCGGCGGCGTGGGCCTGGGCGGTGTTCTTGAGCCGGTACAGGCTGCCCCTGTCATCGTTGAAGACAACTGCTTCATCGGCTCACGCGCAATCATAGTCGAAGGTGCACGTATCTGCACCGAAGCAGTAATTGCTGCCAATACTGTAATCACCGGGTCTACAAGGATTATCGACGTGACCGGAAGTGCGCCGCTTGAATACCGTGGCTATGTGCCTCCCGGGAGCGTGGTGATACCCGGAACCTCCCCAAAAGAATTCCCGGCAGGAACTTACTATGTGCCATGTGCACTAATAATAGGAAAGAGAAAGGAATCGACCGATAAAAAAACCTCTCTGAACAATGCACTTAGGGAAAATGATATAATGGTATGACAGAAGGTTATCATGACGATATAAAGAATGCCCTGAAGGTATTGCGTGAAGGAGGTGTCATTCTTTACCCCACTGATACTGT
The DNA here is from genome assembly GCA_025455395.1 of Bacteroidales bacterium. GTDB lineage: Bacteria > Bacteroidota > Bacteroidia > Bacteroidales > VadinHA17 > SR-FBR-E99. The sequence goes on along the minus strand of JALOMO010000151.1, from coordinate 2,372 downwards.
ATGGGGTCTGGGCTGTGATGCAACCCGGAGTGATGCAGTGCGCAGGGTCTATGACATCAAACAACGGGCTGACAGTAAGAGCCTTATTATCCTTGTCAACTCCGTCACCATGCTTTCAAGGTATGTCGATAACCCTCCTGACATCGCCCTTGAGCTGGCAGAGATGACCGAAAAGCCTCTTACGATTGTCTACGACAGGGGGAGAAGCCTGGCTGAAGGAGTAAAAGCAGACGATGGTTCTGTGGGTGTCAGGATATGTGCTGACCCTTTCTGCGACGAGTTGCTGAATGCTTTCCGCAAGCCGTTGGTATCAACCTCAGCCAACATCAGCGGGTCAGAGGCTCCGGCATTCTTTGATGAGATAAGCGATGAGATAAAGAGTGCCGTGGATTATGTCTGTCACTGGAGACAGAATGACCGAAGCAGGGCCGCAGCCTCTTCGGTCATCAAAGTATCCGCAAACGGAGTGATAAAGATCCTGAGAGAGTAATTACTTGGTGCGCACCTTACCCGATCCGGAAATGGAAGCGTCAATCTTCGGATTGCCCGAGTAATAAATGCTGCCACTACCTGAAATGGAGGCCTCAAGCATATCCCTTACCATACAGTCGCAACTCCCGCTGCCTGAGATGCGGGCCTCAAGTGTACCAATAGAGGTAGACTCCCCTTTGTAGTTTCCCGATCCGGAAATGCTTATCTCAAGTGACCCGACACTACCACTTCCTGCAATGAAAAGATTTCCAGACCCCGAAATACTGCATTCCACATCCTTCAGATCCACATCCTTCAGGTTAATGGTGCCGCTTCCGCTGACAGCAATATCAAGCCCCTCACCCTTCAGCGGGTCATTTACGTAAACCTTTCCTGACCCCGAAACGGATATACCATCGAGGGAAGGCATGGTGATACGTGCAATAACCTTTTTGTTACCGTTGTCATACCATTTTTCTCTCTTGATCTCAAGCCTGTCACCTGTGACTTTTGTTACTATCTCGGCGATATAGTCCTTATCTCCCTCAAGGACAACTTTATATGCTTCGCCGATGCTGATATACACCTCTCCTGAAACAGCAAAGCCTATTTCGCTGAATCCTGTCACATTGCGTGTTTCCGAGTATGTTGTCTGTGCCTGCGCGGCTGATACAATAAGCAGCACCACTGCTGCAAGCGCGATTGTTCTTTTCATGACTGCTCTGTTATTCGTTGGTTGATTATATGAAAAAGACGACATCGATTCTCAGATGTTGCACAGGTGAGAAGAAAAATAGTCAGAAATTGATACCGGTCAGCCCTTCCGGAAGGGACATCTCGATGACCATGTTATCCGGATCTATGATGATTATCAGGTCATTGTGAAGGGGAATTAAAACCTCCCCCTGGTCAGTATTCACAATGGCAAGCATCTGTCCGGGATTCTTTTCGATGCTGGCAATTACGCCTCTGAAGCCACTTTTCCGGTCAATGATTGTAAACCCTTTTATGTCGTGAAGTTCATCCTGCGCTCCGGGCTGCTCTCCGGTTCTTACCTCGCACCCCTTCAGGCGGGCCACTGAGACGGGAGTCGGGTAATCATCGAATGATATTATCAGAGTATCTTTTGAGGTAATGTATGCCTCACGTGTAAAAAAGGGAACCGGTATTCCGTCTATTACAACGAATACCGGTTCTCCCTGTACAGGTTCCCTGGTGATGCCGCCCTCGCTTCTCACAACCACAGCTCCTTCGAAGCCGTGTGTCCTAGTTATTATACCTATGGTTCTCACAGGTCGGGTGCGGCTCGGAGAGACTACTCCTCACTCTTTGCAGACTCTTCTGCAGTCTCTTCCTTAACCTCGTCGGCGGGTGTCTCAGCGACCTCGGCTGTCTCAGGCGTGCCTGCGGCCTCGGCTGCGGCTGCCTTTGCTGCTGCCTCTGCCTCAGCGGCCTGAGCTGCGATCTTCTTCGCATACTCGGCTGCCCTCGCCTCTTTTATGGCTTTCTCAGCCTCAAGACGCTGCTTGCGTGTCTCTTCACTCTTCTTCTCAAGACCAGATTTCTTAGCCTCGATCTTATCTTCCTTGCCCTTAAGCCATTCATTAAAACGGCGATCGGCTTCTGCCTCGTCAAAGGCTCCCTTTTTGACACCGTCAAGAAGGTGTTTCTTCATCAGCACTCCCTTATATGAAAGGATTGCCTTGCATGTGTCCGTAGGTTGCGCACCGTTCTGCAGCCAACCCAATGCCTTCTCGAAGTTGATGTCGATGGTTGCCGGGTCAGTGATCGGGTTGTAAATACCGATCTTTTCAATGAATCTGCCATCACGTGGCGACCTGCTATCTGCTACCACTATGTGGTAGAAAGCCTGCTTCTTGCGGCCCTTCCTAGCTAATCTG
>JALOMO010000065.1 GCA_025455395.1 Bacteroidales bacterium | reverse complement strand
TGTGAATAACCGCGGGTGGAATCCGTCAACTGACGGATGGAACCCGTGGCAAAGCGTGACTAAAGTACAATTTCAGCCCTGAAAGGGCGACAGATTACCAAAGAAAAACACTCTCAGAATTGCCTCAGAAGCTCAATCCGTTTTTGGATAGGAGGGTGTGTCATGAAGATCGATGAGAATGATGCCGAGGCTTTCTCTTTTTTCTTCTCCTGCGGATTCTCGATGAACAGCTGAGCCACATCATGCCGCTGCACTGCCTCTATCCTGGGGTCAGAGGAGACCTTCTCAAGGGCAGAGGCAAGTGCCAGTGGTCTCTTTGTCATAACCTGCCGCAGCAAGCAGCAAGGCAAGAATCATGACGCGGCCATCTTTTTTTCCACCACCACCGCTGAACCTCACTGACCTCATCAGTGCCTCAGTGACAAAAGCAAATATACCCACAAAAATTATGGAGACTATCAGCAGCCTGACATCACGGTTCCTGATATGCGTAAGCTCATGGGCAATGACACCCTCCAGCTCCTCGTCACTGAGCTTGTTGATGATCCCTCTTGACAGTGAGACCGTGTAGGTATTGTTGTTTATTCCGCTCGCGAAAGCATTCATTGATTCATCCTCAATGACGTTTATCTTCGGCATTGTCATGCCGCTGCTGATACAGAGATTCTCAACAAGGTTGTATACCCTCTTGTTCTCTTTCCTGCTCAGGGGGGCTGAACCAGTCGCTTTCTCTATCATCTGTGAATGAGAAAAATATGCAACAATGAACCACAACGCCACTCCGACCAGCACCCAGGGAGCAGTCCTGATGTAGGCCTGGTTGGCATAGGCAAACCTTTCACCCGGCTCAGGCTGGATGAAATAAATGAATATCCAGACCAGGCCCATGATGACCAGCGGAAACATGACCAGCAGGAGAATGGATTTAGAATTATTTCTCCAGACCTGGGTATTCAACCCGACATATGCCATAGTTGCCTAGAAATTCAGTTTTGGCGTCTCCTCGGCCCTTGCTCTCTGTTCTGTGCCGAGGTCATACATCGTCTCGCGCCTGAAGCCGAACATTCCGGCAACAATGTTCGACGGGAATGTCTCAACCGCATTGTTAAGCTCCCTGGTGGCTGAGTTGAAGAATCGGCGGGCTGCAGCAAGCTTGTTCTCTATATCGGAGATCTCCTCCTGCAGCTGAATGAAGTTCTGGCTGGCCTTGAGGTCAGGGTATGCCTCAACTGCTACCCTGAGGCCCTGAAGAGCCGAGGTGAGACTTGCATCAGCAGCAATCTTATCATTGATGCCTGTAGCCTGCATCGCAGCAGCTCTCGCCCTGGTGATCTCAGTAAGAACTGTGCTCTCATGCTTCATATAAGCCTTAACAGCTTCAACAAGCTGCGGAATGAGGTCGAGCCGCTGCTTCAGCTGAACATCAATGTCAGCAAAAGCATTTTCACGGTTGTTCCTCAGCTTTACAAGCCTGTTATAAAGTCCGATGGCAAGTATTACCAGGACTGCCAGGATAACAAATAGTCCAATTAACATGTCAGATAGATTTTAAGATATATGCAAAATTACCATTTTATACCATCAGTGTGCATCCCATTCCCTGAAAAACTGCTCAAGGTATTTCACCATGAAGTCATGTCTTTCGTCAGCCAGCCGGCGGCCTGTGGGAGTATTCATCAAATCCCTAAGAAGCAGCAGCTTGTCATAAAAATGGTGCACTGTAGACAATGACCGTGAACTTCCTGAGCCAAGGCTCGGCGGATTAAGGTAGCCTTCGCGGGGGTCGTAGATCTCACTGCCCTTGAATCCCCCATAGTTGAATGCCCTGGCAATTCCCACTGCACCCATGGCATCTAGCCTGTCAGCATCCTGAACGATCTGAAGCTCAGGGCTCTTGATTATATCATTTTTCCCCTTTGAGAATGAGATATTTTCATTTATGTAAACGACCTCACGGATGATATCTTCAGCCACACCTGATTCTCCCAGTAACCTGCGTATCTCCGCAGGACCGTCATGAAGAGCAAACTTATGATCACCAATGTCATGCAGGAGGGCTGCCAGCTCAATCGTAAACCTGTCGCCTCTCTTCTCACAGTCACGAATGTAGATGGCAAGTCTCACAACCCGCTCAATATGTGACCATCCGTGACCGCTCTCATACTTATCCACAGCGCCCCTTACATAGTCTTCAACCTCTTTTGTTATCTCTTTTACTTCTCTCATTGCAGATAGCTGCCAATCGTGACACAAATTATTGATAATTTTGCCACACCTCCCTGATAAGATCAATTAAATATGAACAACGCAGAAATTATTACAATAGGTGATGAAATACTGATAGGCCAGACCATCGATACCAACTCGGCATGGATGGGCACCGAGCTTAACCTGATCGGTATCAGTGTCAATCGCATAACCTCGATATCAGACAGGAGGGAGGAGATAAAAAACGCACTCTCGGAAGCCATAGACCGGGCTGAAATTGTTCTTATAACTGGTGGACTCGGACCGACAAGCGATGACATCACCAAAGATACTCTGGCAGAATTCTTCGGGGCCGCCATGGTGATGAACCCTGCAGTCCTTGAAGAGATATCAGCAAGGCTGCGAAAGCGCAACCTGCAGATGAATGAAAACAACCGAAGACAGGCGCTTGTGCCTGACAACTGCACCGTATTGATGAACCGGACTGGCACGGCACCCGGAATGATGTTTGTTCACAATGAGAAGATCATAGTCTCCATGCCCGGAGTACCTTATGAGATGAAGCATATAATGACTGAACATGTGCTTCCGCTTCTCTCACGGAAGTTTACCGGAAAGGTGATAATGCATAAAAATATTATGACCTATGGGACCTTTGAGGCAAAGCTGGCTGAGATGCTCGTCACATTCGAACGGGATCTCCCGGAGAACATCAGGCTGGCTTATCTTCCTGCCATGGGCGTGATAAAGCTCCGTCTGACAGCTACCGGAAACAGCAATGCCTCGGTCAGCGAGGCGATAGCTCAACAGGTAAGAAAACTGTATAAAATCATTCCCGGCATTATTTACGGAGAAGATGAAGTTATGCTTGAAGAGGCAACAGGTATACTATTGGCTGAAAGAAGCTTAACACTTTCCACAGCTGAAAGCTGCACAGGAGGAAGGATAGCATCACTCATCACATCAGTCCCTGGCAGCTCTGCCTGGTTCAGGGGTTCAGTCGTCGCCTATGACAACAGGGTCAAAACTGCGCTGCTGGGAGTTAGGCCTGAAACCCTGAGACTGTATGGAGCCGTGAGTGCGGAGACGGCAGGAGAGATGGCAAGGGGAATAAGAAGAGTCATGGAGACGGATTATTCGGTTGCGGTAACCGGTATAGCCGGCCCATCGGGTGGCACACCGGAAAAACCTGTAGGCACTGTCTGGATTGCCATCGACTCTGCCCAAGGGCTGATAACCGAAAAACATACCTTTGCAGATGACAGGCTGGTAAACATAGCACGATCATCATACACTGCACTGAACATGCTTAGAAAGCAGATACTCAGCACATAAGTCAGTAATCGAAGTGCTATTGTTAAAAAAATGAAGGATATATTTGGTTAATTAAATATAAATCACCAATTTTGCGAACCGATTTTCGGAGTTTTTCAGAACAAGTAAAAAGAAGATAATAATGTCAAAAGTTTGTCAGGTCACCGGCAAGAAGGCAGTGGTAGGAAACAATGTTTCCCACTCAAAGAGGAGGACCAAAAGAAAGTTTATGGCCAACCTGTTCACCAAGAGGTATTTCCTCCCGGAGGAGAACAGATGGATTACCCTGAAAGTATCAGCCGCAGGCATGAGAAACATCAACAAGAACGGCCTTGCTTCAGTGCTTAAGGAAGCTAAGGAAAAAGGATACATGATCAACTAAATAAACGGGACAGAAAATGGCGAAGAAGAGTAAAGGAAACAGGCAACAGGTGATCCTTGAGTGCACTGAACATAAAGATTCCGGGATGCCGGGTACTTCAAGGTATATTACTACGAAGAACCGTAAAAATACCCCTGACCGTCTTGAGAGAAAAAAATTCAATCCTATCCTTAAAAAAGTTACCCTTCACAGGGAGATAAAATAAACAGTGAGTTATGGCAAAGAAAGTTGTTGCAACACTAAAAACAGGAACCGGAAGAGTATTCACCAAATGCATTAAGGTGGTGAAGTCAGAGAAGACCGGCGCGTACCAGTTTAAGGAAGAAGTTGTTCATAACGACCACGTTAAGGACTTCTTTTCAAAGAAATAAGGTCAGTTATTCTGACACACAGGACCATGGAGACGCATACTTTGCGTCTCTTTTTTTACTTTTGAGGATCAAAGAATTGACGATGGGGTTATTTGGTTTCATCAGGAAAGAGGAAAAGGAGATACTTGACAGGGGACTGGTAAAGACCCGCGAGAATGTCTTTTCACGTCTTACAAGAGCTGTAGCAGGCAAAACAAAAATTGATGATGATGTGCTTGACAATCTTGAAGAAGTACTGGTATCATCCGATGTTGGTGTTGAAACAACTCTGCGTATAATTGACAGGGTATCGAAAAGGGTGGCCCGTGACAAATATGTGGGAACTGCAGAGCTTAACACTATTCTCCGCGATGAAATAGCTGCTCTCCTTGATGAAGGCAGTGTTTCCTCAACCTCAACCTCAACCTCAACCTTAACCTCAACCTCATCTGCCCCACTGACTTTTGATTCACCCCTGCCAGTAAAACCTTACGTTATTATGGTTGTAGGTGTGAACGGCGTGGGAAAGACGACAACAATTGCAAAATTGGCTTACAATTTCAGCAAGGCAGGCAGGAAAGTATTGCTTGGTGCAGCTGACACCTTCCGTGCAGCGGCCATTGATCAGCTGAAGATATGGTCCGAGAGGGCAGGTGTTCCGATGATCAGCCAGCAGATGGGCTCTGACCCTGCCTCTGTGGCATATGACACCGTGAGATCAGCTGTTGCATCAGACACTGATGTTGTCATCATCGATACGGCCGGCAGGTTGCACAATAAGATCGGGCTCATGAATGAGCTTTCAAAGATAAAGAGGGTGATGGAAAAGGTGGTTACCGCAGCACCTCATGAAGTGCTTCTTGTTCTTGACGGATCAACAGGACAAAATGCATTTGAACAGGCAAAGCAATTTACAGCTGCCACGGAGGTTAATGCAATTGCCGTTACCAAACTCGACGGTACTGCAAAAGGAGGAGTGGTTATCGGAATATCAGACCAGTTCAGGATACCAGTAAAATATATCGGCGTAGGTGAAAAGATGGAGGATCTCCGCATTTTTGACAGATATGCCTTTGTTGACTCACTCTTCAGCCCGCGCGACTGATGAAGAGGAACAGGGTAAACATAGTTACTCTTGGCTGCTCAAAGAATACTGTTGATTCACAGAAGCTTATGCGGCAACTCCAGGCCGGAGGTTATAATGTGAATGCTGATTCACCAGATCACTCTGATATTGTGATAATCAACACGTGCGGATTCATTCATGATGCGAAGGAGGAAAGTATCGAGACAATTATTCGTCATGGTGAAGCAATAAAGAGAGAGGGCAGGGGACACCTTTTTGTAATGGGATGCATGGTTGAGCGGTACAAGGAAGAGCTTGTCTCTGCCCTTCCCGAGGTAAATGCATGGTTCGGTGTCAACAAACCCGGGGAGATCATTAGTCGCCTTGGTCTTGCATATCACCATGAGCTCTCAGGGGAGAGAGTGCTGTCAGGGGTACGTCATTACGCTTATCTCAAGATTTCGGAAGGATGCGACCGCACATGCGCCTTCTGCGCCATCCCGGACATAAGGGGAAGATATACCTCAGCACCTGTCGATGAACTTGTTGCCGAGGCTGAGTTCCTGGCTTCAGAAGGGGTAAAGGAACTGATACTCATTGCACAGGATCTTACCTGTTACGGTATCGATATTAACGGCAAACAGATGCTGCCTTTGCTCGTCAGCCGACTCTCAGAAGTGAAAGGCATAGAATGGATAAGGCTTCACTATCTCTATCCGTCAGGCTTCCCGCTTGAGCTGCTTGATATGATGCAGTCTGACCCAAAGATATGCAGGTATATAGATCTTCCGATACAGCATATTTCAGATAGTGTGCTTCTGAAGATGAGGCGTGAACATAACGGGAGCGAAACCCGTGCACTGCTTAATGAGATACGCCGCAGGATTCCTGATGCTGCCATAAGAACCACTGTCATCGCGGGCCATCCGGGTGAAACGGAGGAGGATTTTTCATCTCTTCTCAGCTTTATCGGTGAGTTCCGGTTTGACAGGCTGGGTGCATTCAGGTATTCTCATGAGGATGAGACATATGCGTCGCTAAAATATAGTGACGATATCCCTGAGAAGATCAAGGAGAAGAGAGTAGCCCGCATAATGGAGTTGCAGCAGAAAATATCGGGCGAACTGAACGAATCAAAGATCGGCATGACCATGATGGTGATAGTTGACCGGAAGGAAGGTCTGTTTCACATTGCAAGAAGCCAGTATGATTCACCCGAAGTAGACCAGGAAATACTCATTACATCAGAAAAAAAAATTGAACCCGGTACCTTTGTAAAAGTAAAGATAACCGGGTCAACTGAATTCGATCTTTATGCCGAACTGGCATAAAGACCTGATAACATGACGTTTATTCCTTTTTCTCCTGTTCGGCCTCCCTTTTCTTGACCACCTTGAAAGAAAGTTCTTCCTTCCCTTTTGAATAACCCACATTTATAAATGCGCCTTCTTTCAGCTGAGCCTTGATAATAACCTCGGCAAGAGGGTCTTCAAGGTACTTCTGTATAGCACGCTTAAGAGGTCTTGCCCCGTACTGGACATCAAAGCCGCGGTCAGCCATGAAGTCGCGTGCCTGAGCGGAGAGCTTCATCGTGAAACCCAGGGCTGATATCCTGTCAAAGAGCCCCTTGAGCTCTATATCAATGATCTTGTCGATATCTTCCCTTGTAAGGTGGTTGAACATGATAACATCATCAATCCTGTTCAGGAATTCGGGAGCGAAGGTCTTCTGCAAAGCTTTCTGGAGAATGCTTCTGGCCTGATCATTTCGCGATACCTTTTTTGCTGAAGTTTCGAACCCTACTCCGGCACCAAACTCTGAGAGCTGCCTCGTGCCTATGTTCGATGTCATGATCACAATCGTGTTTCTGAAATCGACCCTGCGGCCAAGAGAGTCTGTCAGTTGTCCTTCATCAAGCACCTGCAGCAGTATATGAAATACGTCAGGATGTGCTTTCTCTATCTCGTCAAGAAGCACCACTGAATAGGGCTTGCGACGCACTTTCTCAGTCAGCTGCCCGCCTTCTTCGTAACCAACATATCCGGGAGGAGCCCCAACAAGCCGTGAAACGGAGAATTTCTCCATGTATTCGCTCATGTCAACCCTGATAAGGTTCTCCGTTGTATCAAAAAGGAACTTGGCGAGCACCTTTGCAAGCTGGGTTTTTCCGACGCCTGTTGGGCCAAGGAAAATGAAAGTCCCAATTGGTTTGTTCGGATCCTTCAGTCCGGCACGGTTTCTTTGTATTGACTTGACTATCTTTGCAATAGCTTCATTCTGGCCGACAACACTGCCTTTCAGTTCCTGGCCCATCTGAAGCAGTCTCGTTCCTTCAGTCTGGGCTATCCTCTGGACAGGCACGCCTGTCATCATCGCTACGACCTCGGCCACTTTTTCAGAATCAACAATCTCGCGGTTCACCGCCAGTTCCTTTTCCCACCTTTTCTTCTCAACCTCAATCAGGTCAAGAACATCACGTTCCTTGTCCCTGAAGCTTGCGGCACGCTCATAGTTCTGGTTTTTAACGGCAAGTCCTTTCTCTTTCTTTGTCTCCTCAAGCTGCTTCTCAAGAGCGAGTATTTTATCAGGGACAACAATGTTTGAGATATGCACCCTCGATCCGGATTCATCAAGTGCGTCAATGGCCTTATCAGGCAGGTGTCTGTCGCTTATATACCTGTTCGTCAGCTTAACACAGGCTTCAATTGCATCAGGAGTATAAGTAACATTATGGTGCTCCTCGTACCGGTCTTTAATATTGTTAAGGATATCGAGTGTCTCCTCAATGGTGGTCGGGTCAACGAGCACCTTCTGGAACCTGCGTTCAAGGGCGCCGTCTTTTTCAATATGCTGACGGTATTCATCGAGTGTTGTGGCTCCGATGCACTGTATCTCACCTCTTGCCAGGGCAGGTTTGAGCATGTTGGCAGCGTCAAGCGACCCGCTGGCCCCTCCGGCACCGACGATGGTGTGAATCTCGTCAATGAAGAGGATTATATTGTCATTCTTAGCCAGCTCATTGAGAATGGCTTTCATTCTCTCCTCAAACTGACCGCGGTATTTTGTGCCCGCAACAATGGAGGCGAGGTCGAGTGCAACCACTCTCTTGTTAAAGAGAACCCTGGAAACATTTCGCTTGGTTATCCTCAACGCCAGTCCTTCAGCAATCGCTGACTTACCGACACCCGGTTCACCAATGAGAACGGGATTATTCTTTTTGCGTCGTGAGAGAATCTGAGCCAGCCGTTCAATTTCACGCTCGCGGCCTACCACCGGGTCAAGCCGTCCTTCCTCGGCTGCCTTTGTCAGGTCGATGCCGAAGTTATCGAGGACCGGTGTGTCGGATGAGCTTCTCTGTGCCTGCTGACCACCACCCTGGGGTTGTTTTCCCTGCTGACCTGACCCGGGGAACATAGCCTCTTCGTCCTCATCACGCGGATAATCAGCCTGAGCAGCAGGATTACCTGCCTCAACCGCCTTCCTGACAAGTGTGTAATCAATATCCAGCTCGGTAAGGAACCGGGTTACAAGGTTGCTCTCGTCACGTAATATCGCCATGAGCAGGTGTTCGGTATCTATTACCCTTGTCTTGAGAGCCTTGGCTTCAATATGGACAAGCCTGAGAACGCGCTCAGTGCTCTTCAGAAGTGGCAGTATCTCATTGTCAGCCATGGCGACAGGCTTTTCTGCCTTTATGCTCTTTTCAATAGATCCTTTCAGCATCAGCAGATCAACTCCATTGTTGAGAAGGATATCAACCGCCACACCTTCGCCTTCGCGTAGAATGCCAAGAAAAAGGTGTTCCGGGCTGATATGGCTGTTGCCAAGCCTGATCGCCTCCTCCTTGCTGTATCCAAGGATATCGTTTACTCGTTGTGAGAAATGTGCATCCATCATATCTTATTTGCGGGTCATCATGACAAATATGTCAAAGATGCTGACAAAAATGCACGAAACACCCCTTTTCAAAGTTAATTCTATTGTATTTATATAATGACAATAATTGTGCCCAATTTTTAACACCCAATGTTAACAAATAGACCGGAAAAAGGTTAACAGGGGACTCCTTTTTTATTATTTTCGGGGATTATTTGAGACAAAAAAAAAGGCAAACGTAAATTATTAAATATCAATCTGATATGTCAGATCAAACAAAAATCATTAAAGTAAATATTGAAGAGGAGATGAAGTCGGCTTACATCGATTATTCGATGTCAGTCATTGTGTCAAGGGCATTGCCTGATGTGAGGGACGGGCTTAAGCCTGTTCACAGAAGGGTTCTCTTTGGTATGTCGGAGCTTGGAGTACTGGCAAACAGACCATATAAGAAATCAGCCAGGATAGTGGGGGAGGTGCTGGGTAAGTATCATCCGCACGGTGATTCATCAGTTTATGATGCCATGGTAAGGATGGCCCAGGAGTGGTCACTTCGTTACCCCCTGGTAGACGGACAGGGTAATTTCGGATCGATAGATGGAGACAGTCCCGCAGCAATGCGATATACAGAAGCACGCCTGAAGCGGATAGCAGAGGAGACACTCTCAGACATTGAGAAGGAGACAGTAGACTTCCAGCCTAACTTTGACGACACTCTCCAGGAACCGACAGTATTGCCGACACGTATTCCAAACCTTCTTGTTAACGGAGCATCGGGAATAGCCGTTGGTATGGCAACAAACATGCCTCCCCATAACCTTACTGAATCAGTAAATGCCATCATTGCATTCATAGATAACCCGGAAATAACCGTTGAGGAGCTGATGCAGCACATCAAGGGCCCGGATTTCCCGACAGGAGGTATTATCTACGGCGAGCAGGGGATAAGAGAGGCCTTCGAGACAGGCAGGGGACGTATTGTAGTGAGGGCCAGGACTGAAATAGAACTGACTCATTCAGGCAGGGAATGCATTGTTGTTAATGAAATACCTTACATGGTCAACAAGGCTGAGATGATCAAAAAGATCGCCGACCTGATAAATGAAAAGAAGCTTGATGGCATTTCTTATATAAATGATGAGTCTGACCGCAATGGCATGAGGGTAGTAATAATACTGAAGAAGGAGATGCCGGCAAATGTTGTGCTGAACCACCTTTACAAGCATTCTCAGCTTCAGACCTCTTTTAACGTCAACAACATTGCACTTGTCAAAGGCCGCCCCAAGATGCTTTCCCTGCGGGAGTTGATTGACAACTTCGTCAAACACAGACACGATATAATCATCCGGAGGGCAAAATTTGACCTGGAACAGGCTGAGAAAAGGGCACATATACTTGAAGGTCTGATAATTGCCAGCGACAATATTGATGAAGTGATTGCAATAATCCGTTCGTCGCAGACACCTGATCAGGCCCGTGAACGACTGATGGAGCGCTTCGGTCTTTCCGACGCCCAGTCACGTGCCATTGTCGAAATGAGACTCAGGCAACTCACAGGCCTTGAGCAAGATAAGCTAAGGGCTGAGTATGAGGAGATAATGAAGCTGATCGAATACCTGAGAAGTGTCCTTGCCGATGAATCGCTTCAGATGAAGATCATTAAGGATGAGCTGATAGAGGTAAGGGAGAAATTCGGTGACAAACGCCGTACTGAGATAATTCCTGCAGCCGGTGAGTTCAATCCTGAAGATTTCTATGCAGATGATGAGATGGTAATCACCATATCTCACATGGGGTACATCAAACGCACACCCCTGACGGAGTTCCGTCGTCAGAACAGGGGAGGGACTGGTGCCAAGGGAAGCACAACAAGAGACGAAGATTTCATAGAGCACCTTTATGTTGCCACGATGCACAACACAATGCTCTTCTTTACACAAAAGGGCAAATGCTACTGGCTAAAGGTATACGACATTCCGGAAGGCACCCGCACCAGCAAGGGAAGAGCCATTCAGAACCTTATAAACATAGAACAGGATGATACCCTGAGGGCTTTCATCAATGTCAGAACGCTTGATGATGAAGAGTACATCAATAATAATTTCATCGTGCTATGTACCACCAGGGGAATAATCAAGAAGACCTCTCTCGAGGCATACTCCAGGCCCAGGGTTAACGGGGTAAACGCAATAACTGTCAGGGAGGGAGACGAACTGCTTGAAGCCAGGATGACCAATGGTAAACATGAGATTATGCTTGCTGTAAGATCAGGTCGTGCTGTAAGGTTCCCGGAGGCAACTGTAAGACCAATGGGACGTACGGCTTCAGGTGTGAGAGGTATCACCCTTTCAGGTGAAGGTGATATAGTAATAGGTATGATAACAGTACTGAATGAATCTGAAGACGTACTTGTTGTCTCGGAGAATGGTTATGGCAAGAGATCATCTATCAGCGATTACCGCATTACCAACAGGGGAGGAAAGGGCGTTAAGACAATAAACGTGACTGACAAGACAGGCAGACTGATCGCACTGAAAGACGTCACAGATCAGAATGACCTGATGATAATAACCCAGGGAGGTAATATTCTCAGGATTCCGGTAAGCGGTCTCAGAGTGATGGGAAGAGCTACCCAGGGTGTCAGACTTATAAATCTTAAAGAAAATGACTCGATTGCATCAGTAGCGTATGTTGAAGTGGATGAGGAAGATACGGCAGAAGAGGGTGAGATTTCAGGTGGCCCTGAATCAGCAGAAGAGTAATTTGGCAAATTATTTGAAGATTAGATTCTAAAGTTTTATTTTTGAACCAATTTTAAAAGCAAATTATCGAATCATGAAGAAGATCACAATCTTATTAATGGCAGTTATGATTTCAGGAGTTGTATCAGCCCAGATGGGTAAGGTTAGCGCTGCTGAAACCTTTATCAGGGAGGGTGCCTATGACAAGGCAAAGGTTTCCATTGAGGAAGCTATTGCCAATCCGAAATCTGCTGCCGCAGCAAAAACTTATTATGTAAAGGGCAAACTATGCCAGGCAGCTTTTGATTCAGGCGATCCCAAATTCATATCACTTTACCCGGATATCCTGATGGAGGCATACAACAATTACGAAAAAGCTGTCCAGATGGATCCGAAAATGAAGAATACCGTCATCAAGGACAACACTTATGCTATGCTTGGTAATTCCTTCCTCAATGATGCAATAAACAAATTCAACGAGAAGGATTATACGGGAGCGATGAAGTCATTTGAGAATAACGTAATGGTCTCTGCCAGTGAGCTATACGTAGGCGTGGTCGATACCCTTGTGATCTTCAATGCTGGACTTGCAGCCTATAATGCACAGCTCTATCCCCAGGCTATAGAGTATTTCCGTATCTGCACCACTACAGGAACAGAAGACACAAAACCATATATCTTTATTAGCGACAGTTATATGAAGATGCAGGATACAATTAAGGCAGAAGAGACACTGCTTGAGGGCGTAAGAGCTTACCCTGACACCCTTGATATCCTTCTTCAGGCAACCCAGTTCTACCTTGACACCGACAATTCGGCAAAGGCATTTGAGTCACTTCACAGGGCAATGGAAAAGGATCCTGAGAATTATATTCTGTACCTCGTGGAAGGAAGCCTCCACATGAAAATGAGTAATTATCCCAAAGCCATTGAAAGCCTTAACGTTTCATTGGAAAAAAACAAGGAACAGTTTGAAAGCAACTATAACCTCGGGCTTTGTTACGTGCAGATAGCTAATGATCTGCTGAATGAGGCAAATATGATCGCAGACAATAAGGAGTATGAAATTGCCAAGAACAAAGCTCTGGATGAGATGAAGAAAGCTATTCCTTATTTCCTTGCCGCTGAAAAGGTTAATCCAACTTCTGCAGCAACACTTGAGTTTCTGCGTGAAATCTACCTTAAGCTGAAAATGATGCCTGAATTCGAGGCATACAAGAAAAAGGTTGACGATTTGCAGCAATAGGTGATAATGAAATCAAAACCTGAAGGCACTATGACGGTGCCTTCTTTTTTTGTATAAGCCAGTGAGGAGGGAAGGAGTTGTCGAAAAGTCGCCTGTCAACTTAATGTCAATATCTTCTATTTAACATAATATTAATTATAGGCTAATATATGTCTATTTTACTTTTTTGCTGCCTGAGAGGTATCTAAATGAACTTCATAGATTAAATTTGGGAAAAGATGACAACCATGCCACAGATTCAAAAGTCCACCCTGCAGTTTCTCGCAGACCTGAAGCTCAACAATGACCGTAACTGGTTCGCAGATAACCGGAAAAGTTACGAAGAAGCAAAATCCAATTATGAAACTTTTATACAGGAAATACTGAATGAGATAGTTAAGTTTGACCCTATCTTCAGGGGTCTTGAAGCAAAGAGCTGTATCTTCAGAATAAATCGTGATACAAGGTTCTCACACGACAAATCGGTCTATAAAACTAACTTCGGAGCATTTATGGTCAGAGGTGGCAAAAAGAACGGAGATAAATTCCCCGGCTATTACTTCCACCTGGAACCCGGTTCTTGTTTTGTAGCAGGCGGATCTTATATACCCCCTGCACCATGGCTCAATGCAGTACGAGAGAAGATTGACGGGAATGCCGAGGCACTCCTTAAGATAGTGAACAGCAAGGAATTCAGGAAATACTTTAGCCAGCTTGAGGGAGAAAAGCTCAAGACAGCACCCAAAGGTTATCCGAAGGATCACCCTCATATTGAGTTGCTTAAAATGAAAAGCTACCTGGCAGAAATGACAATATCTGACAAAGTTGTTACCTCGGGTGAATGCTTTGACCTTGTTGTCGGCGCCTTCCGTGCAATGAAACCACTGAACGACTTTCTTACAGCCGGAGACATTTAAACCTGACAACACTGCAGATGTCTATAATGAGTAAGGTTACAGAACCTGTTTTGTTGCTTGACGAGCAGAAGTGCCGCAACAACATTCAGCGTATGGCAGATAAGGCAAAACGCAGCAAAATAAGGCTCCGTCCCCATTTTAAGACGCACCAGAGCAGGCAGATAGCAGAGTGGTTCAGGGAGGCAGGAATAAGCTGCATTACCGTCTCTTCCTTAAGGATGGCCACTTACTTTGCCGAACAGGGCTGGGATGACATCACTGTGGCTTTTCCGGTGAACACACTGGAGCATGAGCGAATTAACCGCCTTGCCAGTAAGCTGAATATCAATCTATTGGTCGCAGACCTTGAAGCAGCCCTGCTGCTTTCACAGGTAGTCAAATACCCTGTGCGACTGTGGATAAAGGTTGATTCCGGCAGCCACCGCACCGGTGTTCTGCCTGAGGATAAGACAACCATCAACGCCATTCTGGAGGTGATAAACGGTTCAAGGAACCTCTCTTTCAGCGGATTTCTTACCCATGCCGGTCAGAGTTATAACTGCAGAAGCAGGGATGAGATAATGAAAGTCCACAGAGATACCAGTGCCCTGATGAGAGAACTGTCAGATTCCTATCGCTCTGCTTATCCTGACCATGAGATTTCGACAGGTGACACACCTACCTGCAGTATTGCAGAAGATTTCGGCATAGCAAACGAAATACGTCCCGGTAATTTTGTTTTTTATGATCTAACCCAGGCTCTTGTCTCCTCCTGCGAGAAGAGAGAGATCGCCGTCGCAGTGGCATGTCCGGTTGTGGCAAGACATGCAGACCGTAACGAAATCATACTTTACGGCGGCGGCATACACTTTTCAAAAGAATCACTTGACCAGGGTGACGGCAGAAAAATCTTCGGTGAGCTTGTTTGGGTAAATGATGAAGGATGGGGTGAGCCTGAAAAAGAGTGCTATGTCACCAAGCTGTCACAGGAACATGGTATCCTCAGGGTAACTGATGAAGTGTTCAGGCGGATTGCTGTAGGAGATGTGGTGGCCATCCTTCCCGTACACTCATGCATGACAGCCAATCTCCTTGCGGGTTACACAACACTGACAGGTGAACGTTTTGAATACTTCGATGCAAAAAAAGAATACTTCATTTAAAGTGATCATCAGCCCATATTCTCTTCATTCTTTATTATCCTGTATTTACTTTTCCTGCTGTATCTCTTTCTGTTTCTGAAAATTCTCGATATAACTATTTTATCAATACCGGATTCTTTGGCTGCCTTTCTTACAGCCGTCTTGTATGCGCGGCGCTTGTCCTTTTCCGATAATTGAACTTTCTTGATTTTCATATTTGAATGGAAGGATGCTCTAAAAGTACAATTAATATTCCTTCAGCAGCTTAAGATCCCGGAAAGGATCGAATTTCACTTTTCCTTCAATTCTGTGCAGGATTATTAAAAAATTGTATCTTTCGGGAACAAACTAAGATTCCAGTAAAATGAAAAAAGTACTATTCACTCTTATCCTCGCAGCTTGCATGCTGCCTTTAGCAATGGCCCAGGGCAAACTGGAGATCGGCCAGAAAGCCCCGGAATGGGTGTTTCCTGATGCTGACAAGAAAGATTTCACCATGGATTCATGGCCTGGTAAAGTACTGCAGATCAACTATGTTGACCCTGACGAGTCTGACCTCAATGACCCCTTTAACGATGCTATCGACAAGGCAACAGATGTAGACAAGATAATTAATAAGGATTACTTCAAGGGTTTCGGGATTGTTGATACAAAATCGACATGGAAGCCAAACGGCCTTATCAGGTCAATAGCCGGAAAGAAGGCTAAAAAGTATGATACAACCATCCTTTTTGATTATGACGGGGTTCTTCATGAAAAATGGGGTATGCCGAAAGACAGCTACACCATCGTGATAGTTGACAAGAACAGGATTGTCAGAGGCGTATATGAAGGTAAAGTACCTGATAGCGAGGTAGACAGCATAATACAGATGATAGTCAAGCTGACACAGGAATAGTAAAACAGAAAACCGGCGAGAGCCGGTTTTTTATTTGTGATTTGCGATGTGCGATTTGCGATTATCTGCTTCAGGCTCCTTGCCCCTATAGGGACAGACCACCCCCCGTCCCGAAGGCTCGGGACGGCTCCCCTCCTGACTCAGGAGGGGAAATTATGATTTAATCCAGGACGAACCTCACTCTCAGTATTCCATCATTATAATCGGTCGAGGAAATTGAGAAACTGCCTATCTCAGAGGTATTTGAAACGTGCTGCCCGATGCATGGACATGCATCAAAGTTTCCAATTCTGATAATACGGATCTTTTCGCCTGCGTCTTCAGGCAGCTTACCGGTGAAGTATTTCTCATCAGCCTCCCTCCTGCCAACAAGCTCCTCTCCCACCGGGATATTCAGCTTAATGATCTCATTAACTGTTCTTTCCACCGCCGCAATATCTTTAGCTGAGGGCGCCCTCATGATCCGGTAGTCGCACTTGCTCTTCTTTCTTTCTATATGACTGTTGAATGACCTTCCGCAATGAAACATCTTATCCATCACCGAGTTGAGGATATGTTCGGCAGTATGCATTGCCCGATCGTATTCTTTTGAGGTCATAAGCTATCTTTGGGATGTAAATTTAATGAAAAAAGGCGGCAGGTAAAAGCCAACAGCCATCAGATTGTCAGGATTGACAAAGGAGCTATATGACAAGGCAAGAAAAACTACTGATCATTGGCGGTACCGGGAGGAATGCCGGCAAAAGCGCCCTGGCGGAACTTGTAATTAAAAGGTATGCCGGCCGTGGCATCATAGGTTGCAAGATCACTCCTCATGATCATCCGGAGATGACGGGTCTGGCTCTTATTACTGAAGGTGAAGGGTTTAAGGTATTTGAGGAAAGGTATCCCCTCTCTGCCAAAGACAGCTCGCGCATGCTCAGGTCAGGTGCTGAAAAAGTATTTCTGATAGTAGCGGGATCATCCTCAATTACTTATGCCTGGTCGTCACTGCAGCCCTTTCTTCCGAACAATGCTCCGCTTGTTTGTGAGTCACCTGCCTTGCGACGATCTATTCGGCCTGATCTGTTTGTAATAATGACCCATGATCAGGAGAGTGCTTCTGACAGGAAAAACATCGATGACCTGATTCCGCTGGCAGACCTCAGGATGACTATAGAAGATCTTCAGGCAGGTAGGTCAGATATCATTGATTTGGATGAAGATAATAACTGGTACCTGAAGCTGTAATTAAGGTCTGTGGGTCGTGCAATCATGCAATCGTGCAATCATGCAATCATGCAATCCTTCACCTCTAAACCTTTACCTTAGCCTTAACCTTAACCTTAGCCTTAACCTTAGCCTTACCCTGTGCCCTCACACCTCGCGTGCATCCTCAATATCCCGTCCTATGCTCTTTTTAAGCTGGTACAAGTCCTGCTTCATTGTGGCAACTGTGCGAAGGAGCTGCTTCTCAGGGAGAACGGGCTCAGGGAGTTCATCACTTATATAATGTACGAACTTCCATATCTCCCTCACATCATTGATATGAACTTCGTATGGTTCATAGAGGGGGTTAAGGGAGTAAAGGATAAGT
This sequence comes from Bacteroidales bacterium, assembly GCA_025455395.1. Classification (GTDB taxonomy): domain Bacteria; phylum Bacteroidota; class Bacteroidia; order Bacteroidales; family VadinHA17; genus SR-FBR-E99. Next base: position 1,135 of record JALOMO010000065.1, on the reverse strand, counting down.
CTGCCGGAGGCTTCGATACTATTCTCGACAACCTTAAACACAATGCCGTCACCGGTAGTAAGAATAATATAGGCTTTACCGCTCTTTATCTCCCGCCAGTCGCTCATATATTCACCTGTCACCCACGATTTGTCGGGTATGGGAAGCATTGAGTCACCCTTGAGCTGGAATGTGCGGTACTTGCGTTCTCGCGACAGGAACGGCAGGTTGAACAGCGGCAGGTCGCTGATGAACTCAGGGTCAGCATACCCTGTGGTATAGCCTGCCCTGGCCTTTTCATTCACCAGCTCTATATTCTCTCGGTTGTCGGGGGTGACTGTAGTAGCCAGCACCCTGAGGTTACTGCCTTTGATATATGCGTCATAGCCTCTCTCAAGCTCTCCCAGCTGACTCTCTGACAGAGCTGTGAGGTCAATCCTGAGCATGGTGTCAAGGGAGATGTTGAAGTAGCCTGAAAAGGCCACAAGTGCCTCAATACCAGGCTGCGCCACTCCGTTCTCATATCCGCTGAGCGTGGAGCGTTTCATCTGCATGGCCGATGCCACGTCATCCTGGGTGCGGCCGCGGCGCCTCCGTAAAAATTTTATGTTCGATGCGAAGTACATGTTATAAAAATTGATTATATTGTAATCAGAAATTTGATTAAATTTTAATCAAATATAAAACAGATTTTTGAAACTGCAATGGAAAAATGAAAAAAAATGATGCCTGAAGTTAAAAAGTCTTGCGGTCTTGCGGTCCTGCAGTCTTGCAGTCTGAGCATCTTTTGACCTTCAGACCTCAGACCTTCAGACTTTTGACTTTACAGACTTTTGACTTTACAGACTTTTGACTTTACAGACTACACCATGGACTCTCGAAGCATACTGCATCTTGATCTTGACACCTTCTTCGTCTCGGTGGAGAGGGTGCGCGACAGTCGTCTCAACGGCCGTCCGGTTATCATCGGCGGCGGCTCTGACCGCGGTGTGGTATCGAGCTGCAGTTACGAGGCGCGCAGCTTCGGTGTCAGCTCAGCCATGCCCATGAAGATGGCCAGGGCGATGTGTCCGGAGGCGGTCTTCATACGCGGTGACATGGAGATGTACACGAAATATTCGCGCATGGTCACCGGCATCATCGCGGAGAAGGCGCC